>NZ_FUKJ01000039.1 GCF_900163745.1 Crenothrix polyspora | reverse complement strand
CATCATGAGGATATTGTAACTTTATTTTTACGATTTTTCCTGTGGGTAATGAGTTGTTACAAATGTTTTGATTTAGTACGTGAAATAATGAACGATCCACGTAGCGGCAGCGGTAAATCGGAACGTTTGCGCTACTTTGAGAAAGAAGTGTTTTCCAGGCGTATAAACCAGAAAGATCGCTTGATCTATACCATTTATGAAGCTCTGCAAGAGATTGATGTATCGTCATGCCGAGGCCATTATGATTAAAATTCAACGTGGTAAACTTGAACTACATTTTTTCTTTCAGCTTCAAAAACCGTTGATACCGACTGATTGACAGCGTCCCATTCTCAACCGCAGGACGCACCGCGCAGCCCTTGTCATGTGTGTGGCTACAATCGTTAAATTGACATTGATCGATTAAGGCTTGAAATTCGCGGTAACCATAAGCCAGTTGTGCATCAGACAGCTCGGCAAGGCCAAAAATAGCCACGCCGGGACTGTCGATTAAGTCGCCGCCGTCAGGTAAATGATACAGTGTTGCAGCAGTGGTGGTATGGCGACCGTGTTTGGTGGTTGCTGAAACCGTATTGGTTTTTAGTGATTTGTCCGGCAGGATGGCATTGGTTAACGATGATTTGCCGACACCGGATTGCCCCGCAAACAGACTCACCTGACCTTTCAAGGCCCGTTTTAATTGTCCCATACCTGTACCGCTAGCGGCGCTGACGCGATACAACGCATAGCCCAAATCTTCGTACACACGCAGCTCTTGTTCAATGCTGTCAGAGAGCGGCAGGTCGGTTTTGTTCAGTACCAGTGCTGCGTCTATATTCCTGTTTTCACAAATCGCCAGATATTGATCGAGCAATAAAAAATCGCATTTGGGTTCGACGGCAAACACCACAAAAATGGTGTCGATATTGGCGGCCACCGGTCGGCTTTTAGCGTTTCTGGAAGGCCGTACCAATACTGAGCGGCGCGGCAGAATTTCTTCAATACGCCCCTGATTTTCACCTGCGTAAGACCACAGCACCCGATCCCCGACCGCGACGGTATCCAGCCGTCGCACTGTTTGGCAAAGTATGATTTGATTGTCGCATTCAACCGCAATTCCCTGACCCAAATGGGCGATCACCAATCCTTCGTTATGTGTCATCCTAAGCTTTTGCTTCTAAATGGGCGATGCGGATGGCAGCGGGCGGGTGACTGTAATGGAATGCAGAATACAATGGGTCGGGTGTTAAGGTGCTGGCGTTTTCTTCGTACAACTTGACCAACCCGCTGATCATTTTGCTGGCTTTCGCGTTGGCTGCGGCAAAGTCGTCGGCTTCAAATTCAAATTTGCGTTGAAAATAGGCGCTGATCGGTTGCATGAAAAAGGTAAATGATGATGACACCAGCATGAACAACAACAATGCCACGGCATTGGAGCCATGATCGACACCCAGACCATTAAAAAACCAGGGTTTATCAATCAGCCAGCCTAAAATGGCCAAGCTGATTAGACTCATGATCGCACTGGCGATAAGCATTTTGATGACATGTTTGCGTTTGAAATGGCCTAATTCATGTGCCAAAACCGCTTCCAGTTCCTCATCGTCTAGCGAGTTGACCAGATTGTCATAAAACACAATGCGCTTGTTGTTGCCAAGGCCGGTAAAATAGGCATTGCCATGGCCGGAGCGTTTGGAGCCATCCATAATGAAAATACCCTGACTGCTAAATCCACAACGTTCCAGCAAGCCCTGAATCCGTTCTTTTAGTGAACCTTCTTCCATCGGGGTAAATTTGTTGAATAACGGTGCAATCACGGTAGGAAATAGCCAGCTAATCAGTAGTGAAAAGCCCATCATAATCGCCCAGACCCAGACCCACCAGCTGGAACCTACGCCGTCCATGACCCACAGGATTAAAGCTAATAATGGCAAGCCAATTGCTGCACTTAAGCCCAGTTGTAGAAGTTGGTCTTTAACAAATTGAGCAACCGTGCTTTTATTGAAGCCAAACTTTTCTTCAATGACAAAAGTTTGATACACGCTGGTAGGAATATCAACCAGCATCATCAACAACGATGTCGTGGCAATAGCAGCTACGCCAGCGAAGATAGGTGAGGCAATCTCGCCTGCCCAGTAGTTGAAAATGGCATTAACAATACCGCCCAAAGTAAACAGTAATAAAGCGATGAGGCTAATAATGCTGTCGATATTGCCGAGCTTGCCTTTTTCCAGCGTGTAGTCGGCGGCTTTTTGATGCGCCTCTAACGATACCGTGTTTTTGAAGGCATCAGGCACGGCCGCACGATGTTCTGCCACATAGCTGGCTTGGCGTTGTGCCAGCCAATAATGCACTGCAAAAGAAAGCGCCGCCGCGCACAAAAAAATAAAAGTAAACGTATTCATAGGTTAAAATCGTCGTGTTTAAGAATTTAATATAAAGATGTGCCAATGCTACACTAACCATAACAGTGAATACAAAGAAATCAATCTATGACGCAAAATCCTCAGCACCTTATCTGGATCGACCTTGAAATGACCGGCCTTAATCCAGACACTGATGTCATCATCGAAATAGCAACCATTGTGACCGATAAAGATTTAAACATACTGGCTGAAGGCCCGGTTCTGGCTGTTCATCAGCCTGATTCTGCCTTAGCAGCAATGGATGAATGGAATCAAAAACATCACGGCCAGTCTGGATTGATTAAACGAGTTATGGAATCGACAATTGATACGGCAGAAGCGGAGCGCCTGACACTGGAGTTTTTAAAGCAGTGGGTGCCAGAGGGGAAGTCACCGATTTGTGGTAATAGCATTGGTCAGGACAGACGCTTTTTATGGCGCTATATGCCGACTTTAGAAGCGTATTTTCATTACCGTAATTTGGATGTTTCAACATTGAAAGAATTGGCGGCGCGATGGGCACCGACGTTAAAAGATGGCTTTACTAAACAAACCAAACATCAGGCCTTGGATGATGTGATTGAATCGATAGAAGAATTGCGTTACTACCGAGAACATTTTATTCGGGTGTAAGGGGGGTCACAAAATACTGTCCACGGAATACACAAAAAACATAGAAGGCACAATACATGGCGAGTGGTGTGGCGCAACTAAAAAAGTTAGAGTCGTTCGCATTACACCAGTATGCGTTCACCTCCCCCTTTGAAAAAGGGGGATCGAGGGGGATTTATTTTAACAATCTCCCCTAACCCCTCTTTTTCAAAGAGGGGGACTGAACGGTTACCAATAAACAGGCTGGAAGCATGAATCACATCATAGGTCTGGCATTAGGTGGTGCGTGTGGCTCGACGCTGCGGTTTTTGGTATCGACAGGCATTTATCAATGGCTGGGGCGCGGTTTTCCTTACGGTACGCTGACGGTTAATCTGATCGGATCGTTCTTGTTGGGATTGCTGACCGAAGCGTTAGTTCTGCAACGGGTGGCGATTGCACTGGAATACCGCACAGCTATTTTAGTGGGATTTATCGGTGCGTTTACCACGTTTTCTACTTTTGCCTTGGAAACGGTTTATTTACTCGAACAGGGCAACTTTAGCAAAGCGGCGTTGAATGTTTTGGTGAGCGTGGCAGCGTGTGTATTTGTCGTGTGGATAGGTCTGTGTTCGGGTCGTTATTTATTTTCCCATGCGAATGCGGTTGTACAGTGGCAAGGCGGTATGATTCCTTATGCCATGCTGGTGGTAAATGCGCTGGTGGCTTTTCTCATCGGCCTGATAGCCGCTATCCTGTCGCAAAAAGTAACGCTGCCGATTGAATACCATGCGGCTATTATTATCATTACTGTTGGCGCTTATTTAACGCTATCGGGTTTATATTTAGTCATGTATTTAATCGAACACGGCTATACGATCGTGCAACATGCCAAAGCGATGTTAACCGTGTTTGCCGGTAACACGCTGATGTGTTTATTCGCTATGTGGTTGGCATTGTGGGCTGCTAAACAGGTATGAATCATATTTTGTCCACAAAGAACGTAACGATTTTATCTATCCACGGAAAACACAAAAAACACAAAAAACACGGAAAAGTGTGGATAATTTTGTCGTAAAAAGAATTTTTATTGAAAATTTTTTGTGTCTTTTGTGCCGCCTAGAGCGCCTACTTTTGGTTTCTGTGGACTTTAATTTGTAAGATTTCATTAACATTAACCTTCCAGTTGGAAGTTATTTTTTAGGTAACAATGCACTATGTTAGATCCCCGTTTATTTAGAACCGATCTTGAATTTGTCACCCAGCAATTGAATAGACGCGCATTTAACTTTAATGCAGAACGCTATTCTGAGTTGGAAGCGCAACGTAAAGACAGTCAGGTTAAAACCCAGGAATTACAAAACGAGCGCAACAGCCGCTCTAAAGCTATCGGCCAGGCGAAAGCCAAAGGTGAAGATACCCAGCCGCTAATGGATCAGGTTCAGCATTTAGGTGATGCGCTCAAAGAAGCGGAAAGCGTTTTAAATGACATTCAAGCGCAGATGACACTCATTATGGAAGGTATTCCCAATATTCTCGATGAGTCTGTGCCTGAAGGTAAAGATGAAGAATCTAATATTGAAATCTCCCGTTGGGGCGAGCTACCTGAATTTAGCTTTACGCCCAAGGATCATGTGGACTTGGGTGGGCAACTTAAGCAAATCAATTTTGAATTAGGTGCAAAAATCGCCAGCAGTCGTTTTGTGGTATTAACTGGCGGTTTGGCCAGATTGCAACGTGCCATTATTCAGTTGATGCTAGATACTCACACGGGTGAACACGGTTATAGCGAAACCTATGTGCCGTTTCTGGTCAATGCCGACAGCTTGCGTGGCACAGGGCAGTTACCCAAATTTGAAGATGATTTGTTTAAAGTCAATAGCGATCCGGCCTTGTATTTAATTCCCACTGCTGAAGTGCCGGTGACCAATATTGTCAGGGACGTGATTGTTGATGCCAAAGATTTACCGCTGAAATTTGTCTGCCACAGTCCGTGTTTTCGCAGCGAAGCCGGTGCCTATGGCCGTGATGTGCGCGGTATGATACGCCAGCACCAGTTTGAAAAAGTCGAGATCGTGCAAATTGTAGCGCCGGAAGAGTCTGCCCAAGCCCATGAAGAACTGACGGGTCATGCGGAAGCCATTCTTAAAAAATTAAAGCTGCCATACCGCAAAATGTTGTTGTGCGCCGGTGATACCGGTTTTTCCTCCAGTAAAACATTCGATCTTGAAGTGTGGTTACCAGGGCAGGGCGCATACCGGGAAATTTCATCATGCAGTAATTTTAAGGATTTTCAGGCGCGGCGTTTGCAGGCGCGGTGGCGTAATCCGGAAACGGGTAAGCCGGAATTGGTGCATACCTTGAACGGCTCAGGTTTGGCGGCGGGTAGAACGCTGATTGCCGTGATGGAAAACTATCAGGATGAACAGGGGCGAATTCATATTCCGGAAGCGTTATTGCCGTATATGGGTGGCGTGATGGTGATTGAATAACATCGATAAGTGCGTTTTTGGGTTTGCAAAGACCACTGAACATCACAGCATAATTTTGCCGATTCCATAACAAAATGTAGTTTTTAAATGGGCTTTGTTGTGGAGAATGCTCTGATAACACCGAGCCATGTGGATGTTTTTATCTGTATCTCATGGATTAAACGGTATATAATCAAATTATTTTGTTAAATCTTTTACTGAATTCATACCGGAAAAAAACATGCTGGGTAAGCTAGTTAAATTAGTGATAGGAAGCCGTAACGACAGGCTGGTCAAGAAGAAAAGAAAGCTGGTAAATAGCATTAATGCGTTATCTTCTCAATACGAAAAATTGTCTGATGAAGCGCTAAAAGCTAAAACCCAGGAATTTCGTGATCGTCTGGCACAAGGTGAAAAACTGGACAACCTGCTTCCAGAAGCCTTTGCAGTAGTGAGGGAAGCCTCTGTGCGGGTCTTTGGCATGCGTCATTTTGACGTACAGCTGATTGGCGGCATGATTTTACATGACGGCAAAATTGCCGAAATGAGAACCGGTGAAGGTAAAACCTTAATGGCGACCTTGGCGGCGTATTTAAATGCCCTGCCAGGACAAGGCGTACATGTCATTACCGTCAATGATTATCTGGCCAAGCGCGACTCTGCCTGGATGGGCAAGCTGTATAGCTTTTTAGGTTTGAGCACCGGTGTCATTATCAGTCAGATGGATAATCAGGAACGCCGTGTCGCTTATGCTTCTGATATTACTTACGGTACTAACAACGAATTCGGCTTCGATTACCTGCGCGATAACATGGCGTTTACCCTGGAGCAAAAAGTCCAGCGTGAATTAAGCTTTGCCATTATCGATGAGGTTGATTCTATTCTTATCGATGAAGCCAGAACGCCATTGATTATCTCCGGTTCTACCGAAGAAAATACCGATATTTATGTTCGGATTAACAACATCATACCTTTATTGACCCAGCAAGAAAAAGACGGCGCTCCCGGTCATTACACGATGGATGAAAAAACCCGTCAAGTGCATTTGACCGAAGCAGGACACGAGCGAGTCGAAGACTTAATGGTTGAGCATGGTTTGATGCTGGATGGCAGCAGCTTGTATGATGCGTCCAATATACGGCTGATGCACTATCTGAACGCTTCTTTGCGTGCCAACGTGCTGTACAGAAAAGACGTTGATTACATCATTACCAACAAGCAGGTTGTTATTGTCGATGAGTTTACCGGTCGTATCATGACCGGTCGTAGATGGGGCGAAGGTTTGCACCAAGCTATTGAAGCCAAAGAAAAAGTGCCGATTCAAAACGAAAACCAGACGCTGGCTTCCATTACCTTTCAGAACTATTTCCGCCTGTACCATAAGTTGTCCGGCATGACAGGTACTGCCGATACCGAAGCGTTTGAGCTGAATAAAATTTACGGTTTGGAAGTTATTGTCATCCCGACTCATCGCAACATGATCCGTAAAGACTTGGGCGATATGGTGTATTTGACCACCGATGAAAAATACAATGCGGTAGTCAATGACATTAAACACTGTGTGGAAAAGCAGCAACCTGTTCTGGTCGGTACGACCTCAATCGAGAACTCTGAGCGTATATCCAATCTGCTGAAACAGCAGGGTGTTCCGCATGAGGTGCTAAACGCCAAACAGCACGAACGTGAAGCGCATATTATCTCGCAAGCCGGTCAACCGAGTGCAGTCACCATTGCCACTAACATGGCAGGTCGTGGTACGGATATTGTGTTAGGGGGAAACCTGGATGCTGAATTGGAGGCATTGGGAAGCGCTGCTTCTGAAGCGGATAAACAAAAAATTCGTGATGGCTGGCAAGAGCGCCATAACCAGGTAGTCGCTAGCGGCGGTTTGCATGTGATTGGTTCAGAACGTCATGAGTCGCGCCGTATTGACAACCAGTTGAGAGGTCGTTCGGGACGGCAGGGCGATCCCGGTTCCACGCGCTTCTACCTGTCTTTGCAGGATGATTTGATGCGTATTTTTGCCTCGGATCGTGTCGCTGGCTTAATGAAAAAGCTGGGTATGGGTGATGGTGAAGCTATTGAACATCCTTGGGTAACCCGTTCAATTGAAAATGCCCAGCACAAAGTCGAAGCCCGCAACTTTGATGTCCGGAAAGAAATTTTAGCCTACGATGATGTCGCCAACGACCAGCGCAAAGTGGTTTATGCCCAGCGCAATGAGTTAATGGCGGCAGAAGAAATTTCCGAAATTATTACCGCGATACGTGAAGATGTGGTCAACAACTTGATTACTCAATACATTCCACCGAAAACGATGGCGGAACAGTGGAATATTCAAGGCCTGGAAGAGCATATTCAGCAGGAATTTAATGTTGAAGTGCCCGTGCGCAAGATGTTTGAGGAAAATAATGCGCTGAACGAAACGGCACTGCGTGCGCGTATCATTAGCATTCTGGAAGACAGCCATAAAGAAAAAGAACAGCAAATTACCACGCCGGTTATGCAGCATTTTGAAAAATCCGTCATGCTGCAAGTGTTGGACAATAGCTGGAAAGAACATTTGGCGGCGATGGATTATCTGCGCCAGGGTATCCATTTTAGAGGCTACGCGCAAAAAGATCCCAAGCAGGAATACAAGCGCGAAGCTTTCGAGATGTTCACCAGCCTTCTGGATCGTATTAAATACGAGGTCATCAGCATCCTGTTTAAGGTCAATGTCTCGGCGGATGAAGATGTACAAGCCATTGATGAGCAAATGCATTTGCCTAAAGACATGCACTTTGAACACGCGTTAGCGCCATCAATAGATGATTACGATAATGTGCAAGCGAGTGTTTTTGGCGAAGACGAACTGTCAATCAACATGAGTGACAATGCCACCGTGGGTCGCAACGATCCTTGCCCTTGTGGCTCAGGGCTTAAGTTTAAGCAATGTCATGGCAAGATCAGCTAAAGCACAATCAGGATTTTACTTACCGATTAGACACCTTATTGGTAAATAAACTGGGAGCAGGGTAATCACATCATCACCGATTACCCTGTTGTGCAGTTTCCTTGTTATTTCAAAAGTGGCTGCCAATGTGGCTAGCCGTGTTATCCAGTAAATCTTTTGATCTTCTATAAAACAGTGCGTCAGTCGGCGCACTGCTAGTTCTCCCTGTTTTTTTGATTTGCTCGCCCTTAAGTGAATAGCCAAAATAGTCTTTCTCTAATATTTCAGTCGAGATTATCGTATGTCGAATAATACCGTTACCCACTCTGAATCATCAGGCTCACACAGTCACAAAGCTTCCAGCGCAGCGCTATTACTGGGTGCAATTGGTGTCGTGTATGGCGATATCGGCACCAGTCCACTCTATGCCTTAAAAGAGTGCTTTCTCAGTGAGCACGCACCCGCACTAACCCCCGATAATATAATGGGCGTGTTATCACTGGTGTTTTGGTCGATTATGATGGTTGTCACCTTGAAATATCTGGTGTTTATCATGAAAGCCGATAATCACGGTGAGGGCGGAATTCTGGCGCTGTTTGCGTTGACACACAAACTCACCGGTGACAAAGGTTTTCTGGCCAAATTTGCTTTAACGGCTGGCTTATTGGGTGCGGCGCTGTTCTACAGTGATGGCATTATCACGCCCGCAATTTCGGTATTGAGTGCTGTCGAAGGCTTGGGCGTGATTGCCCCCAAGCTGGCAACGTTTATTTTGCCGACGGCGCTGGCTATCCTGATATTACTGTTTTCTATTCAGCATCATGGCACCGAGCTGATCGGCAAATTTTTTGGTCCGATTATGTGCTTGTGGTTTCTGGTATTGGCAACGCTGGGAGTCATTAATATTTTGCATTACCCGGACATTCTAAAATCCATTAACCCCTGGTACGCATTGTATTTCATTCAGATGGATCCGAGACTGAGCTTTTTAAGCCTTGGCGCGGTGGTATTAACGCTAACCGGCGCAGAGGCTCTGTATGCCGATATGGGGCATTTTGGCAGACAACCGATACGTTACGCCTGGTTCAGTTTTGTTATGCCGGCCTTGTTGCTGAATTATTATGGTCAGGGCGCATTGCTCATTCAAAATCCGGCCGCAGTACAAAATCCATTTTATCTACTTGCTCCCGAATGGGCATTGATACCCTTGGTCATATTAGCGACTTTAGCAACCGTTATCGCTTCTCAAGCTGTGATTACCGGTGCATTTTCTTTAACCAAACAAGCCGTACAACTGGGATTTTTTCCCCGTGTACAAATTCACCACACTTCTGCCAAGGAAATTGGCCAAATTTATGTGCCGATTGTAAATTGGGGCTTGCTGATTGGTGTGATACTGTTGGTTGTAATGTTTAAAACCTCCAGTGGACTAGCGGCGGCTTACGGTATCGCCGTTACCGGTACAATGGTGGTGACAACCCTGTTGGCCGGTATTGTTATGCTAAAAGGCTGGCATTGGCATTGGGCGAAAGTCACTGCGCTAATGGTGGTTTTTCTGGTGGTGGATTTGGCGTTCTTTGGCTCTAATTTGCATAAAATTCCCAGTGGCGGCTGGTTGCCGCTGGCGATGGGCGTGATTATTTTTACTGTGCTAATAACCTGGCGACAAGGCAAGCGATTGGTAGCGATACGTCTGGCTGAGATCATGCCGTTAACGACTGATACAGCAAAGCTGCGTAATACCATTACGCTGCATGCGCCAGGAACAGCGGTATTCATGACCAGCAACAGCAAGACCATTCCCAATGCGTTTTTGCACAATATGGAGCACAACAAGGTGCTACATGACAGGGTGGTGTTTCTGACGCTGGCAGTGGAAGATGAACCTTATCTGCAAGTCGGCGAGCGTATTGAAATACAGGATTTGGGCGCACAGTTTTACCGCGTGGTTGCCCGCTATGGTTTTATGGAAGACCCTGATGTACCCACCGCTTTAGCGTTATGTGCGCCACTGGGTTTGGTGTTTGATCTGGAAAAAACCTCATTTTTCTTAAGCCGCGAAATTGCCATCCCAACGGTGCGGCCTGGAATGGCCTTATGGCGCGAACATTTATTTAGCTGGATGGGTCGTAATGCCACCAGCCCTATGGAGTATTTTAATATTCCCACCCACCGTGTGGTTGATTTGGGGTGTCATCTGGATATTTAGAAGATATTCTCTTCTTATGGTGCATGGTAAGAACGGTTAATATTTGCTATCGTTTGTGAGACGCTAACAAAAATAGAATGGGAAGACGACAATGAATCTGGCACAACTTGAAACTGAGATTTTCTCCCTCCCTATCCAGGAGAGGGCAACTTTGGTGCAGCGGCTGTTATTAAGCCTTGAAGACATATCCGAGCCTGAATTTAATGGTCTGTGGGGAGAGGAATCTGTGCGTCGTGTCGCAGAGTTTGACACCGGCACAGTACAGGCTATTTCCGCTGAGGACGTTGCAAAGAAAGTGCGGGCATTGCTACGGTGAATGTCAGCTTTCTTCCCGAAGCAGAAACCGAATACATGGAAGCGGTTCGTTTCTATGAAGATCAGCCCGCTAAACTTGGTGCATTACTTATCCATGAGTTTGAGCGAACTATGGCTTTAGTTATAGAAAAACCAGAGGCTTGGCGACTGGTTCATCCGTCTGGAATTCGTCGTATTAGTTTGTCACGTTTCCCCTATTCCGTGTTTTATCGGGTGTTTTCTGGGGGAATACAGATTACGGCATTTGCCCATCATCGCCGCCGTCCAGGATATTGGCTCACGCGGGTTAGATGAAGTCTAGTTTTATATGAATTTACGCCAGCCATGCGCCAATTTTTCTACATTCCTGCCTTTACATTATTGCTTATAACTCTACTTGCCGTTGCTGCTGGCGAGTTATTGAGTCGTCCTGTCAACCAAACCATTGGCGCTGCACCAAGCGATATAAAAGCAGAGACTGTCGTCCTACAAACTTTAGCCAAAGAATCGATAGCCGGCTGGTTTATTAAAGGCACGGCAGGGCATGGCGTTGTTTTGTTGTTACACGGTATTCGCGCTGATAGAAGGCAAATGCTGGATCGAGCAAAATTTCTTAACAGAGACGGCTACTCGGTGTTACTGATTGATCTACTTGCTCATGGCGAAAGTACTGGGGAAAGAATTACCTTCGGTTTTCACGAAGCCGATGGTGTTAACGCTGCCTTGACTTATCTAATACAGCGACTCCCTAACGAAAAAATTGCTGTTATCGGTGTATCGCTGGGCGCTGCATCACTTGTGCTTTCAGCTATTCATCCACCATTGAGTGCGGTTGTTCTGGAATCGATGTTTCCGACCATTGCTGAAGCGGTTACTGATCGCCTAAAACTGCATGTTGGCACAATCGGTAGTTATTTTGCACCACTGCTGCTTTGGCAATTGCCGATTAAAGTGGGCGTTTCAGCAGAACAGCTACAGCCCATCATGAAATTACCTTCGTTACACGCACCAGTCCTGATTGCTTCTGGCTCGGAAGATCACCATACGACATTTGCTGAAACTCAGCGATTATTTCAAGCCGCTAACACGCCGAAAGAACTTTGGATTGTTAAAGGTGCTGCTCATGAAGATCTGCACGCATTTGATTCCAGGGCTTATGAAACCAGAATTTCAACGTTTTTGGCCAAGTATTTATAACCCGGACTCGATGAGCTTGCGTTACCAAATCAACATCAGAATACTGCTGTCATCCTTGTGCATACTGTTGCTGGGTGGTTCAATCGCGGTATGGCAAGCACGCAGCTCGGTCAATAAAGAAGTCGAATCATCCATTAACCTGGCAGCACAACTCATTTCCCTGGCTTTCTTCCAAACGTCACATCCTCCCATAGATTGGCTACCCCAACTGAGTGTCCTGAAAGAAACACGGCATTTGAGTATTCAGCTAAAAGAACCTGACGGTCAAATCATCCACTTTAGCTCTAAAAAACCGCCGTTAACGACCGATGAGCAGCCGCCACAGTGGTTTATCCATCTAGTTGAAAGCGAACACCCAAAATCCGAACGCACAATTATTGCAGCTAATGGCCAACAGCTAAGCCTTATTATTTTAGCCAACCCACTGGATGAAATCACCGAAGCCTGGCAGGAAAGCCTGGCGTTTTTTAATTCTGTCTTGTTACTGATGCTGTTTACTTTTTTAACGGTCAATCTGGTTTTTAACAAAGCCCTAAAATCCATAGCCACTATTGTCAATGCCTTAAAAACCATTGAAACCGAGGATTATCAATACAGGTTGCCGGATTTTTCCATACAGGAATACGACCGCATCGCCAAAGCCATCAACCACCTGACCGATAAGCTCAAAGCCAGTCAACAGGAGAACCGGGCTTTAACCCAGCATTCATTGGCTATACAAGAAGACGAACGGCAAAAACTGTCGCAGGAATTGCACGATGAACTCAGCCAATCGTTAACGGCAATTAAAGTCATGGCGGTAACCTGCACGCGCCCAAAAGTCGATGTTACCAAGACGACCCATACCATTATCGAAGTATGCGATCATTTGATTACGATCGTGCGCTCCATGATGCACCAATTGCATCCGTTGATACTGACTGAGCTGGGCCTGAAGGCCACGATGGAAGATTTGGTGTATCATTGGTCGCTGAGAAATCCACAATTAAAACTGATGTTAAACTGTGCCGATGAAGTCGATGAACTGGAACAAAAAATGGCCATACAACTGTTTCGTGTGGTGCAAGAATGTCTGACGAATATCGTTCGCCATGCACAGGCCACGCAAGCGCATATTACTATGGCTATTAATCCAGAAACCAACACGTTGCAGTTGCAGATCACTGACGATGGTCAGGGTTGTGATACCACTTTAATGAACCACGGCTTCGGCTTATTGAGCATGAAAGAGAGAGTTAAAAGTTTAGGCGGGCAATTAACTTATCAATCTACGCCGCAGCAAGGTATGTCTATTATTGCGAGTATTCCACTGTGATGACAGCACCGATTAAAGTAATCCTGGTAGATGATCACGCCATTGTTCGGGCGGGTTTTCGCATGTTGCTATCCACTGAAGACAGTATTGAAGTCATCGCGGAAACAGATCGTGGTGAAGCCGCGTGGCAATTGTATGTGGATCATCGTCCTGATGTGATGGTAATGGATTTATCCATGCCCGGCATTGGTGGTCTTGAAAGTATACGGCGGATTTGCAACAAAGACAGCAACGCCAAAATTCTGGCGTTTAGCGTACATGATGAAATGTTGTATGTTAACCGTGCCATGAATGCGGGTGCCAAAGGCTACATCAGCAAAAATAGTGCGCCGTCTATCTTGATAGAAGCGATACAAAAAATCGCTATGGGTGGCCTTTATATTGAGGCGGCATTTTTAAAAGACAACGGCGACCAAACCCCTGAAACTGATTACAAAGCTATTATTGAATCATTGTCGGCCAGAGAATTCGATGTATTTTTGTTGCTGGCCAAAGGTTTCACCGGCCATAAAATTGCTGAAGAATTATGTTTGGGCTATAAGACGGTAGCCAATTACGGCACGCAAATCCGCAGTAAATTGAAAGTGTCTTCTGTGGCTGAACTGGCGCATATTGCCATTGTTTCCGGTGTTATGAAAAGCTGATGAACCATATTTTCTTTTTTTCATTAGATAATGAACGCGCATGAAATAACTTGAGCAAGTTCATGCTTCGACAGGCTCAGCACGAACGGGAGTGGAGTTTAAGTTGTTCAACTTATTTCATGCATGTTCCTAAGAGACTCGATCCACTCATCGGAATTTTGCATTTCTCATTATCGCATTGGCGCTTGCCATTAATTGTTCATCGGGAATGGTAACCAAGAATCGCTTAAATTCATCCGTTAACTCCATAAGATGACTAGTTAAGCGGTGATCTGCATCCAGCATTTTAAGCTGACAGCGGTATTGCTGACAAAAGCGCCAGGCATTTTCCGGCGGCACAATGTCATCCTGCCAGCCGTGTATGACCAATGTATGTTCTGGTGGCGAAAATTGCGTACACTGATAACCCGGCAAATAAAACGCCGGAGCCAGCAAGAACAAATCACTTGCGCCCAGCATTGCCGCAGTTACTGTGGCGACATAAGCGCCCATGCTGGAACCCACCAACACAATCTTGTCATAGCCGGATAAATCCAGTGATAGCAATTGCTTTAC
>NZ_FUKJ01000304.1 GCF_900163745.1 Crenothrix polyspora | reverse complement strand
ACCATGTCCGGCCTCGCCCATGAACAGGTGTTTAAAGTTAAATGTACGATTCCTTTATTGCCAGAACCGTGTATCGGTGTTGGTATTTCCAGAAAAAAAGCCGAGCAATCGGCGGCTGAGCTTATGCTTGCATTATTAAATAAGGTTAATCAATGAATTGTGGTTTCGTGGCTTTGATAGGTCGTCCCAACGTCGGTAAGTCAACTTTGATGAATCATTTGCTGAAACAAAAAATCAGCATCACTTCCCGCAAACCGCAGACGACTCGACATCGCATTACCGGTATTAATACCACAGAAGCCGGACAGATTATTTATGTCGATACGCCGGGTATGCACGGTGATGGCAAGCGTGCCTTAAACCATTATCTCAATAAAACTGCCGACACAACGATGCTGGGTGTTGATGTGATTGTCTGGCTTATTGATGGTTTGTTTTGGCATGAGTACGATGACATCATATTCAAAAAGTTGGAGCAAGCCGGTTTGCCGGTTATTTTAGCCGTTAATAAATTTGATAAAATAAAAGATAAAGATGACATTTTGGCCTTTATTGCCACGGCTCAACACCGTTATCCCTTCGAACATTTGATTCCTATCTCGGCGCTAAAGGGTAATAATCTGGATCAGCTGGAAAGTTTGATACTTAAGTTATTGCCCGAAGGCAATTTAATTTATGATGCTGATCAAATCACTGACCGCTCGGAGCGATTTTTGTGTGCCGAGATTATCAGGGAAAAGCTGACCCGTCGATTAGGCGATGAGTTGCCTTATGCATCCACCGTTGAAATCGGGCTTTACCAAGAAAAACTCGGCCTCACTAAAATATACGCCGTCATTTGGGTAGAGCGCTTAACGCAAAAAAATATTGTCGTCGGCAAGCAAGGCGAAATGCTAAAAAGTATCGGCACCGATGCCCGGATGGATATTGAAAGACTGATTGGTCAAAAAGTGTATTTACAGCTTTGGGTTAAAGTTAAAAAAGGCTGGTCTAACAACGAACGCGCTTTGCAAAGTTTAGGTTTTAATGACATGTAATGCTATTTATGGGCAACCTGGCTTTATTTTAAAACAACGAAAATACCGTGAAACAAGCTTAATCATAGATGTGTTTACCAGGGATTTCGGTCGGTTTTCCCTGTTGGCAAAAGGTGTGAGAAAGGCCAAATCCAAAACTGCCGCTTTGTTGCAACCCTTTGTGCCTTTATCTATCTCATATATAGGTAATGGGGAACTCAAAATACTCACAAATGTTGATGTTTTTCAACCTGCACTTGAACTCAAGGGGCTTGCCCTGTATTGTGGCTTCTATATCAGTGAATTGGTGATTTGTTTTCTACATCAATACGATCCACATCCAGAAGTTTTTAATGATTATAATGCATGTCTAACGGCGCTTGCCACGCTGACAGATTCAGAAATAGAAGTGGCATTGCGGATTTTTGAAATTAATTTAATTGAAGAAATCGGTTATGGCTTGCAGTTAGAGGTTGATTTTCTCAGTGGACAAGCCATTCATCCTGTAAAAAAATATACGTTTGATGTCGAGCAAGGTGCTTATGAAGATGAGCAGGGTGATGTATTGGGGAGTACATTATTGGCACTTCGCTCAAAAAAATTGCATGATCCACAGGCATTGAGCGAAGCAAAGCTGTTAATGCGTGCCGTTATTGACTTTTATTTGCAAGGCCGACTACTCAAAAGCAGGCACGTTATTAACCAAATTATCAAAAGAATGAATCATGAGTAAAAAAATGGTTTTGTTAGGCGTTAATATTGATCATGTAGCGACTATAAGACAGGCGCGGCGTGGACTTTACCCTGAACCTGTGCAGGCGGCCCTGGTCGCTGAGCAAGCGGGTGCGGACGGCATTACTGCACATCTGCGTGAAGATCGTCGGCATATTCAAGACCGCGATCTGTTCTTGTTAAAAGACATGATCCATACCCGGCTGAATATGGAGATGGCGGTAACCGACGAAATGGTGGCTATCGCCGTAAAGCTCAAGCCGTTTGCTTGCTGCCTGGTACCTGAAAAACGTGAGGAATTGACTACCGAGGGTGGCCTGGATGTCGTGGCTAATTATTCGCGTGTGCAATCTGCTTGCGAAAAACTGGCCGCTGCCGGTATCGTCGTTTCATTGTTTATTGATCCTAATGAAACGCAAATAGATGCGACTGTTAAAATCGGTGCGCCGGTTATTGAGTTACATACCGGTCGTTATGCAGAAGCTGGGCAATCAGGGCAGCAGCTACAGGAATTACAGCGTATCAGACATGCCGCACACTATGCCGATCAGGCTGGCTTGCAGGTGAATGCAGGGCACGGTTTGGATTGTTACAATGTTGCCGATATTTGTGCAATACCCGAAATTGTTGAACTTAATATTGGTTATTCCATCATCGCGCAGGCTCTGTTTTCCGGCCTGGGGGAATCGGTGCGAAATTTAAAGCATATTATGCAATATGCACGCTTACATGCCAGTTGATGCCGGGTTATAGATGGATATCGAGTTTTATCAATTAACGTCGGCGGGGGATAGGGAGGTCAATCAAGACTATATGGCGCATGTTTTAAAAGATCGGTATGCGCTGTTTGTTGTGGCCGATGGTTTGGGTGGGCACTATGGCGGCGAAAAAGCGTCGCGTTTTTTTTGTCAAGGCCTGTTAAAGTGTGCAGATACTTACGGTAAGCGCATAGAAAAAAATCCGGTCATTGTGTTTACCCAATGGGTTGATGCCGCTGTTGTTGAAATGCGAAATTTGTTTGCCGATGATATTGCCAGTTATCAGGCTTATACCACTTGCGCCATTCTTTACATGGATGATGATATTGTCTTGACAGGACATTGCGGGGATTCACGCGTGTATCGAATGGACTCACAACGGGTTTTATGGCGTACGCGCGATCATTCTGTTCCCCAGCAATTGTTCAATGACGGTGTCATTACCGATCAGGAAATGGCAAAGCATCCAGGGCAAAATAAGCTCACGCGCAGTATTAACGCATCGCACACCAGTCCTGTCGAGGTGAATATCTATCCAGCCAAAAAACGCGGGGATACCTTTATTCTGTGTAGCGATGGTTTTTGGGGCAACGTAAAAGAACAGGAATTGTTGCAACTGGCGCAACCGGGCAGCAGCAAGGCCGATCTGGGTAAATTGGCGCAGTTGTCAGTGTTGCGTGCTAATGGCAGCAGCGATAATGTGACTGTGCAGTGGATAAAATGCTTGTAAGGCAACCCGTAAAAAAGATAACACCATTATTCAAGACTTATAGGCTAATATAGATAAAATTTTGCCCTTCTGCCACCATAGTCCTGTCTTCCATATATGTCCATTTTAACAGAACAACATATCATCACGATTAAAGATGCCGCAAGAAAACTAACAGGGGTTAAGAAGAAGAAGGGAGTCGCTATTTTTGCGAAAGATTTTTCCGGGCTCCTGCTCGAAAAATCAGCA
>NZ_FUKJ01000075.1 GCF_900163745.1 Crenothrix polyspora | reverse complement strand
ATGCTGGTAGGCTTGGTGCTTGCATTTTTGTTAGTCGTCATTGCACCCCTTATCGCCGATTTTTACCACGAGCCCCGTCTTATCTGGGTAACCACCGCATTGGCAGTTGATTTCATTTTTACTGGTGCAGCGGCGCAGCACTCGGCATTACTCCAGCGCCAAATGCGTTTTGGTACTATAGCGGTGATAGACATCATTACCCTGCTAGCCGGTATCATCGTTGCGATTGTCATGGCGGCTGATGGCTGGGGATATTGGGCGCTCGTGGGTCAAATAGTTATAATGCCCTGCGCCAGCGCCATCTGTACCTGGGCTGTTGTCAGATGGCTACCGGGCTGGCCCAGTCAAAAAACCAGCATTCGATCCATGATACGTTTTGGCGGCATAGTCACTTTGAATGGACTAGTCGTCCATGTTGCCTATAATCTCGAAAAAATTCTTCTGGGACGATTTTTGGGTGCTGAGGTGCTTGGGATTTATGGCAGAGCCTACCAGCTCATCAGCATTCCGTCGGAAACCCTTAATTCATCGATCTCCGGCGTTGCGTTTTCAGCACTATCAAGGATTCAGGACGATCCCAAACGTCAAAAAAGATACTTCCTAAAGGGATATACCCTCCTTATTGCCTTGACCTTGCCCATTACGATTGCCTGTGCTGTATTTGCTGACGATATGATCTTTGTCATCCTCGGTGCAAAATGGAAAGATGCTGCGCCAATTTTTCGGTTATTGGCGCCAACAATTGTCATTTTTGCGTTAATCAATCCATTTGGATGGTTTCTTTATGCAATTGGACGGGCAGAGCGAAGCTTGAAAATTGCTTTTGTGATAGCGCCTCTGGTAATTGTGGCCTATTTTATTGGATTGCCCTATGGCTCAAGTGGCGTGGCGTTCGCCTATTCGGCCGCTATGGCGTTGTGGGTAATTCCTCATATTGCCTGGTGCATTCACGGCACAGGAATCTCGGCACAAGATATTTTACAGACTATAAGTCGACCTTTTATTTCTGGCATCGTGTCAGCAGCGCTGGCAGTCGGGGTGCAAATTTACTTTGGTCAATTGCTGTCACCTTTTCTACACCTTGCACTGGGAGGCGCTGTTATGTTGGTCTCCTATCTTTGGATGCTGTTGTACATCATGGGACAGAAGGCATTTTATCTGGATTTTTTCCAAGGACTGAAGATGCGCCCTTCAATCAATGAAAATGGCTCCGCTGTCATATAGCCAGTTAACAACTGACCAGACTTTTATTTATTGTTTTTACAGAATTGCGGACAGTAACACGATGCAATCATTATTAGGAGCAGAGACATGGCTTTTCTAGATAGAAGTGATTGTTTAACAAGCAATACAGATTTACAAAGCGAGAGAAAACCCAGAATCTGTATATTAACGACGCGTGGCTTTTCTCTTGATGTCTTTCGGTGCGGATTTTATGAGGGTCAAGACATTCTATTGGATATTGATGATGTTGACTTGATCTATCTGGAGCCCAAAAAGGGGTATGAATTTAGAAAGACCCTGCATGAAAAAATTATCTGGCATGATATTACAAAGAAGATGGTCACAATAAACATGACCTTACAACCCATTAAGCTGACCAAGGAATACGATCTGCTTATTGCCTACTTGCCACATTGTGAAGAGCTTATTCATATTCCGGCTATTCGGAGGTTGAAAGACCATTGTAAAACGAGTATCTGCTGGATTAATGAGCTATGGGCGAAAGATGTCCAGGATCCGAAATTTAATGAAGCATGGCTGTCAGGCCTAGAGCAATTTGATCATATTGCCATCGGCCTGGATGCTACAGCCAAAGCGGTTAGTGAGGTATTAAAACGTCCTTGCGCTTTCGTGCCTACTGGAATAGATGCGCTGCGATTCAATCCGTATCCTGATCCTTCGGCTAGAGTCATTGATATTTATAGTATGGGGCGTGCATGGCAAGGACTCCACGAAAGTTTTCTCGATATTGCTGCCAAGAAAAAAATATTTTATGTCTATGACACAGTCAATACCGGTAGCACACCGGTAAGAGACTATCGACAACACAGAGAGATGCTAGCCAATATTGCAAAACGTGTCCGGTATTTTGTCGTTGCACCAGCGAAAATGAATTCTACCAATGAAACTGGGGGGCAAATTGAGATTGGTGCCCGCTATTTTGAAGCAGCGGCAGCCGGCGCTATTTTATTAGGTCAATCGCCAGATTGTGAGTCATTTCATAACATGTTCAATTGGCCAGATTCTGTCATTGAAATCCAGCCAGACGGTTCAGATGCCGCAGACGTTCTTTCAAGTCTTGCTACCCAGCCGGATCGACTTATGGAAATGAGCCGTCGAAATGCAAGGGAATCGCTTCTGCGCCATGACTGGCTTTACCGATGGCAAGAAATTCTTACTATTTCCGGACTTAAGCCTACTCCGCGCTTAGAACTTCGTGAAAATAGACTTAAAGTAATGGCTCTGAAAATAAGTACGGCACAATACAATGACTCCATTGTATCCAAATGAATGTCATTGAGTTTAATTTATCCTCACAACTTTATTTAGCACAATTTTATGGGCACGCGCAAAACTTTTCTCATAATCGGCGGTGGTCTGGTGGGCTTGGCAACGGCTTATCGGCTACTGGAACGATTCCCTCTAGCTCGCATCACCTTACTTGAGAAAGAAGAACAGGTTGGTGCGCACCAAAGTACACATAACAGCGGTGTACTACACGCAGGCCTTTATTATAAGCCTGGCTCAAATAAGGCAAAATTAGCGGTAGCCGGTATCCGGCAAATGACAAGATTTTGTCGTTCGGAAGGCATCGCACATGAAATTTGCGGCAAACTGGTGGTAGCGGTAACCCCCGAAGAGCAGTCCAGACTTGATGAATTACTGCGTCGCGGCACAGCCAACGGACTGCAAGGGTTACGCAAGATCGACATGGCTGAAATGCGTAAAATAGAACCCCATGTTAACGGTCTTGCCGCTATCCATGTGCCGGAAGAAGGCATTGTTGATTATCGGCAGGTCTGTGACCGCTTGGCGCTTCGCATTCAAGAACGCGGCGGACGTATCGTCACCGGCGCTAAAGTCGAACGTCTGGAACGCAAAGCCAGCGCATGGGTCGCCACGACAGCCATAGCGGAATTTAATGCCGATTACCTCATCAACTGTGCCGGTTTGCAGTGCGACCTCGTGGCTAAGCTGGCAGGGGAGCCACGGGATCTCCGCATTGTTCCGTTTCGCGGTGAATATTACCATCTGAGCCCCACTGCCCAGCCATTGGTGAAAAATCTGATTTACCCTGTGCCTAACCCACAATTTCCGTTTCTTGGTGTGCATTTTACCCGCATGATACAAGGGGGTGTTGAGGCAGGTCCCAATGCTGTGCTTGCCTTTGCGCGTGAAGGCTATCAATTAACAAAATTTGATCTTCGTGATATGCAGGATATGCTGTTCTTCCCCGGATTGTGGCGGTTTTTGCGCAAATATCCTGCTATGGCCTGTTCAGAATTAATTCAATCCTTCAGCAAAGAACATTTTTGCAAGGCACTTCAACGTCTTGTACCCGATATCAGTGCCGCCGATCTTACGCCTGGCGGCTCTGGCGTTCGTGCTCAAGCCATGAAGCCCAATGGGGATTTGGTCGATGATTTTCATTTGCTGATCCGTCAAAACGCATTGCACGTCCTTAATGCGCCCAGCCCTGCGGCTACAGCTTCTTTGGCAATTGGAGAGTACATTGTTAATTGTGTGCCCATTTAACACAGGTCCCAAACATGGTGAAACCATACAAAATATAGGTAATTGTACGTATTGTTGTGAATATTCAGGTAGGTAAAATTAAACAGTACAGCGTTTTCAGTATCGATTAGTTATATTTGATGGAGTAAAAACCTAGGTTTTTACTCCACTGATAAAATAATTAATGTTATTCACCTGATATGAAAACGCTGTAACTATTGATTTCCCTTTAACGGAATGGAATTTTAGGATAATTAAAAAATGAAAATATTGATTACAGGGAACATGGGCTACATTGGGCCAGCAGTCACCAAGCAACTACGAGCCTCCTATCCTGATGCGGTACTGATTGGTTTTGACATCGGTTACTTCGCTAGAAGTATCACAAATGCCAATATACTGCCTGAATGCAGAATTGATCTACAGCATTTTGGCGATATTAGACAGTTCCCTAAAGACATTTTGCAGGGTGTGGATGCCATAGTGCATCTAGCCGGTATTTCCAATGATCCTATTGGCAACAAATTTGAAGACGTTACTCTGGATATTAATTATCGCGCCAGCATTGATCTGGCGAAAAAGGCGAAAGAGGCCGGCGTAAAATCATTTGTATTCGCTTCCAGCTGTAGCATGTATGGCTCAGCTGAAGACGATGCAAAGACAGAAAAATCCGTCTTAAACCCGCTTACCGCCTACGCAAGATCCAAAGTATTAACGGAAGTAGATTTAGAGCCATTGGCTTCTGAAGACTTCAAAGTTACCTGCCTCAGATTTTCAACGGCTTGTGGCTGGAGTGACCGATTACGGTTGGATCTGGTTCTGAATGATTTTGTAGCGGGTGCTGTTGCCTCAAAAAAGATTACTATCTTAAGCGATGGAACGCCGTGGCGGCCCTTAATCAATATCAAAGATATGGCGCGTGCCATAGATTGGGCTATCAGCAGGGAATTAGCAAATGGCGGAGATTTTCTGGCCGTGAACGTAGGCAGCGATGAATGGAATTATCAAGTCAAGGAGCTGGCTCAAGCTGTTGCCAACGTTATTCCAGGCACTGAGATTTCAATCAATAAAGATGCTCAGCCCGATAAGCGTTCCTATAGAGTCAATTTTAATCTTTTTAAGGCACTTGCCCCCTTACATCAGCCAAAATTTGATTTGACCGAATCTGTCAAAGAGCTGCATGACGGTCTTGTTGGCTTGGGATTTAGGGATGGAGAATTTCGAAATTCACAATACATGCGGCTTAACATCCTGGCCGAACTTCAGGAAAAAGCGCTGGTGAATGACAAGCTTCAATGGATAAGATGATGTAATAAAAGATGCAAGCATCACCGATTAAAATGGAACAGGAGAGTTAAAATGCAGCATAACCCCGCATGTAGATTTTGTAAGACCCCTTTAAAACATACATTGGTTGATTTGGGTATGTCGCCACTGTGCGAGAGTATCTTAAGCCCAGAACAACTGAATCATGTAGAGTGTTTTTATCCACTGCGTGTGTATGTGTGTGAAACCTGTTTTCTGGTTCAGCTTGAAGAATACGTCAGTCCCGAAGAAATATTTAATGAATATGGCTACTTTTCGTCTTATGCCGTTTCGTGGCTTCAACATGCGAAGCATTACACGGATTTGATGGTTGAAAATTATGGCATTAATGCTGAAAGTCTCGTGGTTGAACTCGCCAGTAATGATGGTTATTTGTTGCAATATTTTGTCGAAAAAAGCATTCCGGTACTGGGTATAGAGCCTGCCAAAAATGTGGCCAAGGTGGCTATCGAAAAAGGCATTCCGACTATTGTGGAGTTCTTTGGAGAAAAGCTGGCCGAAGACTTGGTGTCCAAAGGCAAACAAGCAGACCTGGTGCTGGGGAATAATGTATTGGCGCAAGTGCCCGATCTCAATGATTTCGTGGGTGGCATGAAAATACTACTCAAACCCCAGGGCATCATTACCCTCGAATTCCCCCATCTAAGCTGTTTGATGAAGGAAAACCAGTTTGACACCATCTATCACGAGCATTTTTCCTATTTTTCGTTCATTGCGGTGGAGAAAATTTTAGCCGCCCATCAGCTCACTATTTTTGATGTAGAGAAACTGACTACCCATGGCGGCTCTTTAAGAATTTATGCGCGGCACACGGCAGATGCAACAAGGCCGATCAGCGCAAGGGCAAACGAACTCAGAAGCCGAGAAGAGACGGAGGGATTAACGCACATGGAAACCTATTCCGCGTTTGCCGAGCAGGTAAAAGAAACCAAACGCAAACTGCTGGAGTTTCTGATTAAAGTAAAACGCGAAGGCAAAACAGTCTGTGGCTATGGCGCTCCAGGCAAGGGCAATACCCTGCTGAACTATTGTGGGATCGGGACGGATTTTATTGATTACACGGTTGACCGTAATCCCTATAAGCATGGCAAATTCACGCCGGGCACGCATATTCCGATATACCCCACAGAAAAAATCAGGGAAACACGCCCGGATTACTTGCTGATATTGCCGTGGAACTTTAAGGATGAAATTATGGAGCAACAGGCTTATATCAAGGAATGGGGTGGGCAATTTATTGTTCCCATTCCAGAAGTTAAAGTCTATTCATGATTTTTACCGAAACCAAACTCAAAGGCTCATACCTCATCGATATTGAGAGATTGCAGGATGAACGGGGTTTTTTTGCCCGTTCATGGTGTCAAAAAGAGTTTTTAGCCCAGGGGTTGATGTCTGAATTGGTGCAATGCAGTGTTTCCTTTAATACCATAAAGGGGACATTGCGGGGGATGCATTACCAGATAAAACCGTATGAAGAGGCCAAACTGGTGCGCTGTACCATGGGATCAATTTATGATGTCATTGTAGATATGCGCCAGGATTCACCGACTTTTGGGCAGCATGTTGGTTTTGTGCTTTCAGCGGATAATCGTAAGATGCTGTATGTTCCAGAAGGTTTTGCCCATGGTTTTCTGACGCTTGACGACAATACCGAAGTGTTCTACCAGATGTCTGAATTTTACGCGCCTGAACACGCAAGAGGGTTCAGATGGAATGATCCACTGTTCAACATCAACTGGCCCGCAGAGCTACAGATTATATCCGAACGGGATCAAAATTTACCCGACTACACCTTATCAGGAAGTGTCAAAACATGAATAGTGATGACCTTAAAAACTTTGTTGATACAGGCAAAAGTGGTGCAGAGATTTATGCATTGATAACTGAGCTTTTCCCCATTTGTAGAAGCATCACCGGTGATGGCTTCCGCCAGACCATGAAGATGCTTCAGCAGCATATTCCGCTTGAAATCCATGAAGTGCCTTCCGGCACAAAAGTGTTCGACTGGGTTGTACCCAAGGAATGGAATATCAAGGATGCCTATGTAAAAAATACCCAAGGCGAAAAGGTCATTGATTTTCAAAAGTCAAACCTGCATATCTTGAATTACAGCCTGCCGGTCAATAAAGTTGTTCCACTGCAAGAACTCAAAGAACATCTGTTTATACTGCCGGATCATCCCGATTGGATACCCTATAAAACGGCTTACTATAAAGAGAACTGGGGGTTTTGCCTAAATCACAATACCCTCATGACACTCGAAGAAGGCGATTATGAAGTATTTGTGGACGCAACCCTCGAAGCCGGAAGCCTTACTTATGGCGAGCTGTATCTAAAAGGTGAAGTAGCTGATGAAGTGCTGATTTCATGTCATGGTTGCCACCCCTCATTGGCCAACGACAATCTGTCGGGTATCGGGCTAGCGACAATTCTGGCAAAAACCCTGCAAACGGTTCCGCACCGGTTATCCTATCGTTTTGTTTTTATTCCTGGCACTATTGGTGCCATTACCTGGCTTTCTGTCAATGAAACCAAGGTCGATAAAATAAAGCACGGGCTGGTCATAACCGGTGTGGGTGACGCTGGCACGATAACCTACAAAAAAAGCCGTCGTGGAGATACGGAAATAGACCGGGCGGTTACCCATGTTCTCAAGCATTCTGGGCAAACTTACGACATCATCGATTTTTATCCTTACGGCTATGATGAGCGCCAATATTGCTCGCCAGGCTTTAATCTTCCTGTGGGGTGCTTTATGAGGACACCTTATGGGCAATACCCCGAATACCATACCTCTGCGGATAACCTGACATTTATTCAGCCAGAATCTCTTAGTGATAGCTTTTCCAAACTCTTGGCGACGCTCAATATTTTGGAAAATAATCACACTTATTTGAATCTGAATCCTAAATGCGAACCCCAGTTAGGTAAAAGAGGCCTGTATTCTTCCATCGGGGCATACGAACTGGCATTATTATGGGTTTTGAACTTGTCTGATGGCAGCAACAGCTTGCTGGACATTGCTGAAAGATCCGGCATTGAGTTTACGGCCATTCAAGCAGCAGCCCGACTATTGTCAACGCATAAGCTATTAGAACACCAGCCTATATCTGCAACATCTTCAATGGAAGAGAGCCTGAACTAATGTCTTCTCTTATAAACCGTGTAGCCGTTGTTAGCGGAGCCAGTAGCGGTATTGGCAAGGCTATCGCACTGGGTTTGGCTCAAGAAGGAGCAAGAGTATGTCTTGTCGGACGCAGCCTGGAAAAGCTCCACGCTGTCGTAGAGTGCGTTCCACAGTTTTCCAAAAATATGTCAGTCTATCAAATCGATCTTGGCGTAGATGAAGACATCAATGCCTTGGCGGTAAATATTCAACAAGCCTTTGGCGGAATAGATATATTGATACACAGTGCAGGAGTGATTGCTTTGGGCGGGATAGATCAGGCTTGCATAAAAGACTTTGACCATCAATATCGCGTCAATGTCCGCGCCGCGTATCTGCTCACGCAAGTATTTTTGCCGACCCTGAAGCTTCGCTGTGGACAAATAGTGTATATCAATTCTAGCGCAGGTTTGACGGCGAGAGGCGGTGTTGGGCAATATGCCGCCACCAAACATGCCCTCAAAGCGATTGCCGACAGCCTTAGAGAGGAAGTTAACGCAAACGGAGTGCGTGTTTTAAGTGTCTATCCAGGCCGAACCGCAAGCCCCATGCAGGAAGCGGTTTACGCAGCGGAAAATAAAGCTTATCAACCGGAAGAACTTATGCAACCTGAAGACATTGCTTGTGTTGTCATTAATGCGCTCAATCTGCCGCGTACCGCCGAGGTTACCGATATTAACATCAGGCCTATGAAAAAAAGGCTGTCAGCCAGATAGTTTTCAAGGCTGCTTGGCATCATTTGGTTGCAATGAAAATGATGTGGCTTGGATTTAGCAGTATACCGCCGGTAGACTTGCACTCATCTATCCCGGTAAGCCGAAAACCGGCTGACACGATGCAGCCAATCATAGCTTCCAGAGTCCAGTGATAATCGGTAAAGCCGAGTTTGGTATCACCGATAATCCGCGCCACATCGTAGCGCCGACCTTCAGCATAATAACCGTCGAATTCGGTCTGAACTTCACCGGACGGATGCTGCATGTAAGAATCGAATGCAGGATGGGGATTGCATACCACCAGAACGCCGCCCTGCCTAAGCACAGCATAGCTTTGCCGAAACACGGATATTAGATCCTGTTTACTGGGGAGGGTGGACAGCATCATGATGGATACTACGGCATCAAACTGCTGATCTTGCTCAGGCAGCAGATGGGAGAATTCAGTTGCAGAGGCTACCAGGAACTCTGCTGCCGGATGACTCGCTCGCGCCCGCTTAATCATGTCCGCGCTCAAATCCACGCCGATATAGTGTTGATAGTCTTTTTGCAGGGCATAGGGTAAGAAATGTCCTGCGCCACAGCCAAGATCGAGAATTGAACCACCCTGAGGAGCGGCAGGCAATGACCGTAGCATACCAGGAATAACGCGGTCACCCCAGCTCTCCGTATGCCCATAGTTTTCCGCAAAGACACCGCAATATTGATCTTTCATAACCCCCTCTTTTTTGCTCAACGCTGCCGTAGTTTTTGCTCTAAAAACAAAACCGATATTTTTTGCCAGGAACCGCGAAATAGACCGTGCTTAATCTCTAAAATTATCAAACTGCAACGGCTGTTCCAGCTTCTCATTTCTCAGCATCTGGATGACCTCCTGCAAATCATCACGATTTTTACCGGTTACCCTGACTTTATCGCCATTAATCGCCGCCTGCACCTTTAGTTTTTTGTCCTTAATCAATTTGACGATTTTTTTGGCCAAAACCGACCCCACACCCTGTTTAAGAACAACTTCCTGGCGCATCAACTTGCCACTGCCTTTGGCATCACCGACATCCATGCAAGCGATATCAATGCCGCGCCGACTCAGTTTTGAGCAAATAACACTGAACATTTGCTGCAACTGAAACGTGGATTCAGAAATCATGATAACTTTGTCATCGGTCAACTCTACTGATGATTCTGTGCCTTTAAAATCAAACCGGGTGGAAATTTCTTTATCTGCCTGATCGATGGCATTTTTAACTTCATGTTTATCAAATTCAGAAATAATATCGAAAGAAGGCATAAGCAAACTATTGTCTGGCGGTTGAAAGGATAGTGAACAATGGTCATCCAAACATATTTATCGCCTGGGAGACCGTTGTGGTTGATTATAATCGTATCGTCACTGCTTTGGTTTGGGTGTAATTCTCAAGTACCGCCTCACCCATCTCGCGACCCCAACCTGACTGTTTATAGCCCCCAAAAGGCAGGGCGGCATCAAAAACGTTATAACAATTGACCCAGACTGTTCCAGCCTTAATTTGTGCAGCCAATGTATGGGCTTTGCTCAGATCGTTGGTCCATATACCGGCGGCCAGGCCATAAACCGAATTATTTGCCAGATTTACCAAGTCCGAGTTAAATTCTTTAAAGGACATGGCGGTCACTACCGGGCCAAAGATTTCCTCCTGCACCACTTTCATGTCATTGCGTGTATCCACCAGCACCGTCGGCTCAACAAAGTAGCCGCTACCTGTACGCACTTTGCCACCAGCTAACATTCTGGCACCTTCCCTCTCACCTATATCCAAATAACTACAGACCCGATCCCGCTGAGCTATGGAAACCACAGGCCCCATTTCTGTGTCCGGCGATAATCCGGGACCTAATTTAATGGCTTTTGCTATGTTGGCCACACCCTCGACCACCTGGTCGAAAATGCCCTGCTCAACATAAAGCCTGGAACCCGCACTACAACATTGGCCATGATTAAAAAAGATGGCATTGGCCGCGCCTGGAATAGCCGTTTCAAGATTGGCATCTTTTAAAATAATATTGGGTGATTTACCACCCAATTCCAACGACACTTTTTTAAGATCGTTAGCAGCGGCTTTGACAATAAGCTTGCCCACTTCGGTTGAACCGGTAAATGCAACTTTATCAACACCTGGATGTGCCGCCAAAGCAGCTCCCGCAGTCTCACCAAAGCCCGTTACTATATTGACTACGCCTTTGGGCAAGCCCGCTTGCATCAGTAACTCACCTAAACGCAGTGCCGATAAGGGCGTTTCCTCCGCCACTTTAAGCACCACCGTACACCCTGTTGCCAAGGCCGGTGCCAACTTCCAGGCCGCCATCAGCAAAGGGAAATTCCAGGGGATAATTTGCCCAACCACACCCACTGGCTCAGGGCGGGTATAGGCATGATATTGAACACCTGGGGTATTAATGACGGAAATCGGAATTGTGATACCGTGCCGCTTGGTAGTCCAACCCGCCATATAGTGAAATATATCTGCCGCCAATGGCACATCAGCGGCTTTCGCAACAGTGTATGGCTTGCCGTTATCCAGTGATTCCAGCTCGGCTAATTCATCTAGATGTTCCAGGATTAAATCACCAATGCGCCATAGCAACTTGCCTCGTTCTGACGGTGTCATACTAGGCCACGAGCCAGATTCAAACGCTAATCGTGCCGCTTTTACCGCTCGCTCAATATCCTCTTTATCTCCCTCGGCAACCTGCGCAATCACAGTGCCGGTAGCGGGGTTATAAACAGGAAACGTTTTACCGGAAGCGGCGGCATACCATTCTCCACCGATGAGAATTTTTTTGGCACTACTTAAGAAGCGCGTAACCGATTCCGTGAGAGCGGGGGGTTGCATAACAGCGTTCATTGACTTTCCTCTGTTAGGATTAATGTGCTGGGCTTAAACCTTACAATTCAAATTCACCAGGATCAAGACCCAATTCTTTGGCTATTTTTACCGCAATTTTCTTTTCCATAGCGTCAAAATTACCATCTGAAGAAGCAATGGCAATAATCATACGCGCTAACAGGCGTGCAGCTTGCGCGTTGGATTTCATTTTACCCAATGCCTGATAGGCTTTGGCTTCGCCGATATCTTTATCAAATTCAAGCTGGCCGACAAAATCCTGAAATGCCTTGATGACATCACTGGTAGTAAAAATGGACAGCGTGTCGTTGCTTTCGATGAATTTAATCATTTTTTGCTTTTCTTCGGAACTGATGTTGCCATCCGCCATTGCAATTAAGGCAGAACCGGCCATCGCCGCATTTAAAAAATCTTTGTTTTTAAATTTCAGCGCTTCGGTTTTTAACTCACCGGCTTTGGTTTTTAACTGACTCAAAAAACTTTCAAAACTCATTTAGTTACTCCTGATTAGGGTTGTTGGGGGTTAAGATCTTAGTATTAATCTTGAACAATTATGCCCTTGTGTGGCTAAGCGGCGCAAGGTTTCGTTATTAGTAGATATTGCTAATTGTCCACGGAAAGCACAAAAGACACAAAAAAATACCCTGAAATTCACATCAAACTCGGCTCACTGTCTCTAATGATTTTTTCAGCGCTAAACACCCGTTCCTTTTTTTCCGTGCATTTTGTGCTTTCCGTGGACAATATTTTCATATTACATATAAGACAGCTCAACATACTCATTTGCCGGCAGCGTATCACGAACACCGTAGTGTTGTTGGCGTTTGATAATATCCAGCGCCCAGTGCAGATGAGTGGCGACTTCACACATGGCATTGTGCATTTTAAATACGGCTGGCGCACTCTGATCCAGCAATCTTAGCGCCATATCATAATCTTCATGCCCTACCCGATACATGGCTTCAATCACCGGTATTTGCGCCGGATGAATCGCAGCTTTACCCATTAAGCCATGCGCCAAATCCAGGCCAATTTCCCTTTTTAAAGTCGCCATTTCATCCAGGTATTCAAATACCGGTGCCGACAAAGAAAAGCCATGAGGTTTAAAAATCGTCACCAACTGCGAAATCACATGGCCGATAGGGGTTTCATACAGGGTTAAATGGCGCGGCCTGCGAATGCCCAATAAACTCATTAAATCATTGCCACCAATTCTCAGCATTAAAATTTGCCCAAACAGTGGATGTTGCAGCAAAGCTTGCCGTAATTCAATCATAGCACCCGCATCAAAGACTTCCTTGGTTTCCAGCGTGGGCATTATTTTAAACGACGTGCCTTGTAACTGATCAAAATACGCATTCAATACGCCAGTATTAAATTTGGGCAACACGAAGCCATCAATGTGTTCAATATGGGGTAGCGCCAATAATCGCGCCAATACCTCTGGGTTTCTGACCCGAATAAAGCGGTAGCGATGCGGCGAGCCTTTAAAACCTTGTAGGCACAAACTAAGATGACGCAGGCTGCTCTCAACGTCGGCATCAGAAACCGCATCTTCGGTACAAAAAATCATGGAACGCAACATCGGCAATTTCTCACCGTTGGCACAATCCATTAAATCACGACGATGCGCCGGCATGTACAACGGAGCCCCTAAAGACCAAGGCGAAAAGGATTTGGCGACAACAGTCATGATTAAACCTCCTGGATTAAAGCAGCGGCTTGGTAGGGCAAATCGCTACGCACGTCTATGGGAATGGATTTGGTTTGTGCGAGCCAGCGTAGATGCTGTGTCGCATCATTATCCGAGTCACGCAGCAGCAGCAACCTGGCTTTACGGCGTAGCAAAACCCGCGTTGCTTCCCCGATACCGGGCTTAATGTAGTTGTGATGACTCACACCGTAACACTGCGTTATCTGTTTTAAAAACGCCTCAGAAATAGCGTGTCGTGCTTGCCTGTCTAACACGTTATCGTACGGCTTAACCGGATCAGTCGACAGCTTGTTAATAGTCGTCAATAAAGTGTTTATAAAATACCGCGATAAATCCTGTTGCTCATAGCCTTGATAATAAACACAGCCGTGAAAATCTGTGGCGGCAAGGTTGTTTTTGTCAACGACAGTACGGCTAATCAGGCCGGATACCGTTGCGTTCAAAATACAGGACGGAATCAAATAATCGTCGGCAGAAGCGGCCACCGTTGCGCTGCCGGATAAATCGGTTAACACATATAATTCAGCCGGAACAAAAATACCCGTATCTGCCGCGAAGACTCGCAGGCTTTCTGCCAATTGCCTGGCAATCACGCCTTTTCCGGTCCAGCCATCCACAAACACCAACGATCCAGGATGATGGTTTTGCACCAGATAGCGCAAAGCATTCTCATCCAGCCCCACATCTCTTAGGATGGAGATAGAATAATGCGGTGCTTCGATAGTGTAATACAGCTCCAGGATATGCTTGAGTAACACACCAATCGGTGTTCCTGCGCGGGCTAATGACACCAGGGTAATACCTTGTGTTCGGGTCGCCACAATCTGTTTCGCCAAGCGCAGTAAATCCTGTGCCATACGTTGCTGATTTAATGCCATCGCCTGATGAAACAAGTGTAAATATTCTGGCGGCGGCAGCGCTTCATGGGTAAGCAGTTCTGAGTAATGCCGGGTTCCAGACTGAATCAACGCTTCTTTAACGTGAACGGGTGTATCCTGCATTTTCATCGGCTTTAGCAAAAACCGCACGTCCTTAACGGAATAGCTACCGGTGAAAAATGTTATAGGCATAAGGGATTATATAAGCGGAAATATTTCAATAGTATGACAATCCGGTTGCATTATTGGCTTTACGTTTTCGATTTTTTTGCAAAAAACTAAACAACCACCGGCTAAAAGCACGGTGGGTTTAAAATAACGACTGAAAGTCGGGATACACGTCGACTTAACGACGTGTCTAAGGTTCAACTTCAAAATCTTTTGTCATGCCTGGTTCAAAATGATGTTCAAGATACTGCTTAATCATTTCCTCTGTCATATCGCCTACCGTTACACAAAAATATCCCCTTGCCCAAAAATGTTGCCCCCAATAGCGCTTTTTCAGAACTGGGAATTCCGCAAACAGCTTGCTTGCCGTTCTTCCTTTTATCCGTCTCATGATTTCACTCGGCGCAAGCGCCGGTGGGGCAGAAACCAGAATATGAACATGATCTTTACTCACAACACCTTTCAAAATCCTTATCTCAAAAGCCTCACAGGTCTGTTTGACCAATTCTCGGACTCGCAGCGCAATATCGCCTTTGAGCACTTGATAACGGTATTTCGTAACCCAAACAAAATGATATTCGATCTTAAATACAGTATGGCTAACATGTCTATAATCCATCCCCAGCTCCTATTAAAATTAAAAATTTTAATACATGTTGATGATGAAATCTGTCCGACTAAAGTCGGAGGTTTTAACCTTTCATATTGAAATAAAAATGTCGTATGACTGTATTTTTCTATCCACAAAGACCCATTAAGATATGAGCGAAAAAAATCGTTAACTTAGCACGACTGCATAAAATTAAATAGATAGATTGATCAATAATTATTGACGACTTTGTGATTGGCTGTCTCAGTGCGACCTTGTTGTTAGCTTTTTAGCCCCCTTAAATAAAATTATTCAGGCACACTCTAACCCTTGCTGTATGGTGTTTGCATCAAATAATAAACTGCCTTTATGTGAAAATAAACCCACATTTATGTAAATAAAAATCCACAAATAGCCAAAAAATTCCTGTAATTTTTCTTGACACTGCAATATTGCTTAAGACATACTTAAAAATAAGCCTTGCATAAACAGGATATTAGTCTATGGCTACAGAGCCTAGTCGTTGTAGTCAAATGTACTGCCGCATGATGCTGATCGCTATGATTGTCGCAGTGATGGACTTATCCCCAACGTTAAAACTCACCGGACAAAGCACTGCTTGTCAGGGGAAAATAGGCAAATAATTAAAAAGTGCAGAGTGCTTCATTGTCACTCTCCTTTGTTTTACACGCGCAATGACCGCTGCGCTAAAGGGTACAAGGACGTTCCACCAATGAATTCTGTCGTGGTATTCCACAAACAGTGGTGTGACGGGGCAGCGCCGGTCTGCTGCATGTGGTAATTACTCTCCGAAAACCAAATGTCGTGAGTGTTATTACCATTAAAAACAAGTACCTTAAATAACATAAGGAGTTAACAATGAACGAAACGATATCGAATATAACGAGGAGTTTACCAAAAGGTCTAGGTGATTTATTGCCTTCGATTTTATTGTCTGTTGGCATATTTATTATTGGCTGGATTATTGCCTCTATAGCCAGCTCTTTAGCACGTAAGGCGCTGGGGGCTTTAAATAAAACCGGTGACACGTCATCTGGACTCGGAAACGTCATATCCAAAGGCGTTTTTTGGATCATACTGTTTTTTACCGTGATTATTGCCCTTAATAACCTCAATGCAGGGCAATCCTCAGGGCCTCTTAATGCCATACTGACGCAAACAGGTAACTATTTGCCGAAATTGATTTCGGCGGGCGTTTTAGCGGTCATTGCCTGGTTAGTTGCAACTGTTGCACGGATTGTGACAACCAAGGCCTTGTCTGCTACATCACTGGATTCAAAACTTTTTGATCAGCCTGGTAAACCGCGTTTAATAAAGCCAGGTGCAGATAAGTCCAGCTTAAGTGTTAGCATTGGTAACTTATTGTTCTCGTTTATTTTATTACTGTTTATTCCAGGTATCCTGGGCGCTTTGCAAATGGATGGTTTGCTTCTGCCTATCCAGGGCATGGTGCAAAAAATGCTCGGCGCATTACCCAATATTTTTGGTGCTGGCATTATCGGCGCAGTTGGCTGGTTTATTGCCAAAATCTTGCGTAATATTTCTATGACGGTACTCAATACAGCGGGTGCAGATAAATGGGGTGCAAAATTAGGCCTTCAATCTGATACCTCTCTGGCCAGTATGGGCGGATTGGTTGTGTTTTTGATGGTCTTTATTCCCGCTTTGATTGCCGCTTTAAATACATTAGGCATTGACGCGATTTCGCGGCCTGCAACAGATATGCTGCAAAAAATTATGACGATGATTCCTAACCTGTTTGCAGCGGCGGCTTTGTTAGGCATTACTTACTTTGTTGGAAAATTTGCCGCTTCCAGCGTCAGTTTATTGCTTAAAGGCATGGGTTTTGATGGCCTGCCTGCCAAGTTAGGTTGCACCTTGAGCAGTGAATGCACAGCGCCTTCAGACTTGGTTTCTAAGGGCATTTTATTCTTCATGATGTTGTTTGCAACAGTTGAAGCTGCCAACATGCTGGGCTTTCACCAAATTAGTGATGTTGTAACAATGTTTATACAATTTGGCGGGCAAGTATTACTGGGAGCAGTTATTTTTGCAGTGGGTTTCTGGATAGCAAATCTGGCGAAAACCGCCATGCTGGCAAGTAGCCCCGATAATGTCGGCGCAGCTAACCTGGTACGTTTCACCATTATTGGTTTGGTAACTGCGATGGGTTTACGCGCAATGGGCTTGGCAGATGACATTGTCAATCTGGCATTTGGCTTGACATTAGGCGCTGTTGCCGTTGCATTTGCCTTGTCATTTGGCTTGGGTGGACGGGAAGCTGCGGGCAAGCAAATGGACTACTGGTTGAGCAATCTGCGTAAATAAAACGTCGCGATTGTCCAAAGAAACAACTGGGTGCGAATTGCCCAGTTGTTTGAATCATTCACCCGTTTAGGGAGAGCATTATGTTGCCTCAAGAACAACCCATCTTGCTTCAAAAAAAACCAGATGACCGTTACGATACCATAATCGGTGTCCTGTTATCGTTAGCCATGGTCGCCTTGGTTTGGCATTATGCCGTCAAACCCGGAACCAAGCACACTATTGCAAAGTCGCCTGATGTAGAAACAGTCGCTGTCGCTATCGCTGCTACACCGATAGCAACGAAAACAGAAACAGCGATACCTGTCATCAATCGGCCTATAGTGACAGAACCTGCGCCATTAGCATTAAACACCACGCCTCAAGAAGTGCTTGTTACCCAACCAGCGCGTGTCATTGTGCAAGCCGTTAAACCAAAGCCCATCATTTCCACTATCAAAGTTAAACCCAAACCTGTCGTTGTTAAGATAGCTCCCAAGCCGCCGGTTATAGCCATCGTTAAGCCGGAAGTGATCAAACCGATAATAGTAACGCCACCGTCACCGCCTGCCGCGATTGAACCCGTTACACCTAAAGTTATTGTGCGTGAAGCGATTGAGTTTGGCAACGGCAGCGCACGGCTACCGCCAGCCGCTACACCGCGTTTGCTGGAAATTGTCGAGTTGCTGAAGAACGATACCCGCGTTTTAAAGATTGTCGGCCACACCGACAATATTGGTAGCGCACACGACAACCACGTTTTGTCGCTTAAGCGGGCTAAGGCGGTACTGCGGTTTTTGGTGAACGCGGGTGTTCCTGCGGAACATTTGACGGTAGAAGGTGCTGGCCATGACATCCCCATTGCCGACAATGCTACCGAGGAGGGTCGTAAACGTAACCGACGTATTGAAATCACCGAGCAATCCTAGATCATTGTGACTATGATCGAACAGGACTCTTCTCCGTTCGATCATAGCCTCAACAATTAGAAGCTGTCTGGCAAAAAGAATTCGGTTAAAATCAAGCTATTTTACAATAATTGCGATATGG
>NZ_FUKJ01000043.1 GCF_900163745.1 Crenothrix polyspora | reverse complement strand
ACTGCAATTATTGCCGGTTGAGAAACAGGAAGATTTGATAGAAGCGATTTTTGACTGGACTGAAGTGAGTGATTTAACCGAGTGGCTAAAACAGCACAAATGAAACTCAATCGAGGCGATTTCTTTGATTACGCCCAATGTTGCCAAGAATGTTGTCATTTACCCCAATGAACCCTGCTTGATTGAAGGAATACACCAGGCATCAAAAGCGATTGCATTGAATATGCTGGGTAAGGGGATTGATATTGCAACTATTTCCGAAGTTACGAGATTAGCGAAAAGTGTGGTGGAGATGTTTTTAACAGATAAAGAAAAATGAAAACGGATAGTCTTTTTTATAAGCTCTTTCAGCAAGCGCCGCAGTTGGTGTTGGAATTAGCCGGAATAAACCAAGCGGGTGCTGAGAATTACCAATTTCGTTCTGAAGAAATTAAACAAACCGCATTTCGGTTGGATGGCGTATTAACGCCACCTTCGGAAAAGCCGGACTTGCCACTGGTCTTTGTAGAAGTGCAATTCCAAGTCGATCATGGATTTTACAGCCGTTTTTTCTGCGAAATATTTTTCTACCTGCACCAAAGCCAGCCAATACATCCATGGCACGCCGTAGTGATTTATCCGTCGCGGAAGGTGGAAACCAGCGGCGAGAGGCATTATTCGGTGTTACTGGAAAGCGTGCAAGTGCAGCGAATCTATTTGGATGAGTTGGCTAGAAAACCGAGCCAGCAAGTACGGGTACGTTTGGTGCAGTTAATCACTGAAGATATTAAACAAGCGCCGAAAATCGCGCAAGCGCTGATTAAAGCGATTGAAAATAACGAATTGGCAGTGGACAATAAAGCACAAATACTGGAAATAATAGAAACCATATTGGTGTATAAGTTTCCCAAACTTAGTCGCGAGGAGATACAGAAAATGCTTGGATATAACGATATCAGTCTAAAAGAAACGCGCTTCTATCAGGATGTTTATGCTGAAGGGCAACAAGAAGGACGACAAGAAGGACGACAAGAAGGTGAGGCGAAATTAATTCTGCGTTTATTAGTCCGCCTTTTTGGGGAATTGGGGGTAGATACCCAAAGCCGAATAACCACGTTTAAACGTGGGGCAGTTGGAAGCGTTAGGCGAAGCTTTGTTGGATTTTTCGTCCAAGGAAGACGTGGACATATGGTTGGCAAAGTGATGGCATGGATACAAAAAAATTAGCGCAATTATCATATGGAAAGCAAGGTTGCTTCGGCAGAGGAAAAGAGGCTTGAAAAAGGCATACACCAGGCATCAAAAGCGATTGCATTGAATATGCTGAGTAAGGGAATTGATATTGCAACCATTTCCGAAGTTACGGGATTAACAGAAAGTGTTGTCGCAACGTTTTTAACAAGCAAAGAAAGATGAATTGCCAAACGATTTTTCAATTGAGGCTGCCCCCAATGCTGTTGCTTTGTACGGAACGCGAACATGCACGACCAAAACTTTAAAAATCTGATTCTGGATTATCCCCGCGAAGCCCTGGCTTTTTTCGCGCAGGAAGAAACGGGGGAGGATTTAAATCAGGCGCGGATTATCCCGATACGCCAGGAGCAATTAAAGGATCGTTTAGGTGATCGCTTTCGTGAACTGGATGTGCCGCTATTAGTGGAATGGCCGAATGGGGATCGTGAAGCTATTGTGTTTGTCCTTGAAGAGGAAACCCAAAGCAAT
>NZ_FUKJ01000401.1 GCF_900163745.1 Crenothrix polyspora | reverse complement strand
ACCGGCTATTGGCTCAAACATAAAGCGTGAGGCTTCCGGCATACCGTATAAATCATGCTTAACGGGGTAAATACTGGAACTGTATTTAAAACCCTCTTCCAGTAATACATCCAGTGCCCATAGATTTTTTGCACCGATGGAATAAGTGGGCGCACGGTAACCTTTGACCGGTTTACCACCAATATCTTCGAGAATTTTTTTAGCTTTGCCTATATCTGCACGGAACTGATCGGGCGTTTGTTCAGTAACCCGTTTATGCGCATAACCATGACAGGCCAGCTCGTGATTTTCCGCAACAATACGCTTGATGAGTTCCGGATAACGCTCAGCCACCCAACCCAAAGTGAAGAAAGTCGCTTTAATGTTTTTGCTGGCGAACAGATCCAATATTCTATGAGTATTATTTTCTACCCGATGTGGCAGCGTATCCCATTGTTTTTTTTCGATATAGGGTTCTAAAGCCGCCACCTGAAAATAATCTTCGACATCAACGGTCATGGCATTTATTTTTTGCATTGCAATGCCTACTTTCTTATAACATTTCGATTTAGGGTGACTTATTTTTCAAGTAGCTTGCTGCTTATTTATTCGCCAAGATCATCGTAAACTTCATTCATATCCAGTTGAATGAGTATGGCTTTACGTAATAAAGCTCTTTCCCTGCCTAAAACATTCCTTAAGTTTTCCACCGTCTTTTCCAGAGCAACAATCCGCTCTTCCATCTGAGGAGAAAACCCATCCGAATAACTCACATTCGATGATGCTGACAAAGCCACAACATCGTGGAATTCATCAGTGACAATAGAAGCCTCTTCTTCAATATCGGCAATAACTTTATTAACCGCATTTAAGCCAATAACCGACAATTCATCCAGATAACCAAACAGCAAGACCCGATCACACAAGGTATTGATGCGTCTTGGAATACCCTGGGTATAAGCACAAATGGCATTAAAGACTTCTTCTTCAAATTGCGGGGTTTGTTGCCAGCCGGCTTTTTCAAGACGGAATAGAATATAGTTTTTAGTTTCTTCCTCTTCCAGTGGCTTTAACTGGTATGTGGCAACGATACGCTGCCTTAACTGCTCCATTTCTGGCAAGAACAGCGTTTCACCCAATTGCAACTGACCAATCAGAAAAGTCTGAAACAAGGCTTTGCCAGACATTTCAAAGTTGGACAACATACGCAACTCTTCCAGCGAATCTTTCGGCAAATTTTGCGCTTCATCGACGATCATCAGTACGCGCTTGCCATCGACGGCTTGCTGTATAAAAAAACGCTCGATGCGAGTCAGCAAGGTAGCTTTATCTTCGCCGTCATAAGGCAGACCAAAGGTTGCCGAAATAATTTTCAGCAAGTCATCTGCACCAACCTGTGATGACACCATGATACCTATGGTGATGTCATTGCTGTTCAGGCTATTGACCAACTCTTTAACCAGCATGGTTTTACCGGTACCGGGTTTTCCGGTAACAACAACAAAGCCTTCGCCTTGCGTTAAACCATAACGCATATAGGCCAGCGCCCTTTTGTGTACCGCACTGTTAAAAAAGAAATCACTGTCTGCATTAAGCTGAAAGGGTTTTTTACTGAGGTTATAAAAACCATCGTACATAATTAAAATCTCATAAATAAGTTGGCTGTGGCGCGGTTTTCTTGGTAGTCACTGTTTAATAAAGTGCTTGCTGCGTTAGATGTTTGAGTCACATGACGCAATTCTAAATTGCCGCTAATCCGATTGGTGATCGTTTGATTTAAACCTATGGCAAAATCGTAACGATTACCCTGTGACCTTATATTATTAGCGTAAGTGGTATCGATTTGCTGCCACAAAGGGCGTATATAAGCACTGGTCTTACGGGCAAATTGCCAATTCCATAGCCCACTAATACCTTTAATATTTTGATCTTTAATTTGATTTTGTTGATTAAGAGGATCCAGTTGATAGGCATAGTCTAGAAGATAACCACTAAGACTGAAGGTGCTTTTGCCGGAATAATACGAAGCGGAAAGATTGGAGCTTTGCACCACGATAATATCATTGGTTAAAATGGTATTGTTAATTGGGATTACTGGTTCACCTGTACCTGTTTGTGACAACAGATTCTGGGCGGTTGTCGTAGAATTATTATGCGTAAGCGACCAATTGGATTTACGCGTACGATAATTCAAAGCGGTTTGCCAGGTTGTTCCCGAGTTTAAACCGATATTATTGTGCCTTACCGTAGTCAGCCAGCTTAATCGCTGCATCGGTGAAATATTGACCGTGGCATAACTGTTATTACCACCGCCAGCTTCCAGCCAATAATGGGTGCTGGGACTCCAGCGCCCACCAAAAGTATAAAAAAATCCATTGTTTGAGTTTGGATTGCCATTTATTTGCGTAACGTAATGATTAGCACTGTGGCCACCAGTCGCAAACACACTAAAATGCTTATCAAGGTATGTTCTCAAAGTGACACTCGAATTCTGGAAACTAACATCACCACCACCGGTTCGATAAGTCTGGGAATTATTAAAGCCTGCCGACCAGCGTATGCGTTTAAATTTACTGCCGCTATTGAACTGAACTATCTCAGAAACAGTTTCGGAATCTGAAAGCCCACCAGTAGCACTAGTATTAGCTCCTGACGAGAATGTATCTGCATTAACCCGCACAGTACCGTTTGCATAATTACCAAAATGCGGTAGCCAGGTCGGGGAAATACCAAAAGTAGTTACGGTCGTCGTCCGCCCCGATAAATTGTCACTGGCTAAACGGGTGTTACTGATATTTTGTTGGCCAATAGAACTTCTTGAATCCACAAATAACCGGTTCTGAGATAACACATTATGTGCATTAAATTGCAACTGGTGAAACACTGTAACATCGCCATTCCCTTGGGCATTATACAAATTCTGCATAGTGTATCGGAGGTTAAGACTGGATTTCCCTACCCGCCAAATGATAAGCGCCGCAGGGCTTAGCGAAGTGACCAGCGCACTTTTAGCCTTATCTGCCGACGCTAAATTAATATTATCTGAATAAATTTCCTGTAATTGGATGCTGGGTGTTAGCCGCCAGTTATGCGCATAAAGTGGACTTTGATAAAAAACACAGATAACCAATCCCTTAAGGAAAATTATGTTTTTTTTGAGCATCCTAGATTTTTCCTGATTGCGCTTGCTCAAACCAACACACCGTATTTCCATTGTTCGCTGAATATACATTAACAAGGCTAAACGTTACGCCACTTAAAAATCAGGTTGCCAATAAGTACAAATACAGGACGCGTTAATGTGCATATTGCCCATACGCATAATAACTGCCATCCATGTGGCCTTGTGACTTGTTAAAGACCGCCAACACAACATCACACGGTGCCAGTTTACTCACCGATTCCATCACCATGCTTTGTAGCGTCGACTCGGCTTCAATTACCAGCACTACTTGCCCCACCAGCTTTGCTAATACTTCACCTTGCGTTGCCGCCAGCAAAGGCGGCGAATCGAATATCACCATGCGGTTAGGATAACGGGTGCTTAACTCCTGCGCCAAAAGACTCATCTTGTTACTTGACAGCAGCTCGGTGGAATATTTGTGTTTTTTGCCTGCCGGCACTACGCTGAGTCCTGGCATATTTGTTGCCAACACAATATCTGAAAAATCCATATCCGGTGCTTCCAGATATTCAATTAAACCCGGTGATGATTTAATCCCCAAGGTTTTGGACACCGAGGGTCTGGCCACGTCGGCATCAATCAACAAGACATTTTTGTCACGTTCATTCGCAATGCTCAACGCCAGATTAATCGCGGTAAAGGTTTTGCCTTCGCCGGGCACGCTACTGGTCACCAACACCAAATTGGATCGTTCAATGCCTAAACTGCTCTTACCAAAGGCATTACTGACGAGCGGCCTTTTGATGTTACGGTATTCTTCTATGGTCTGGGTATTAATATCATCCGGCGTTACAAAACCCAGCTCGGCTAAGCGCTGCCAATCGATTTCCACGACCTCAGAGGGACTAATGTCATTGGTATTTTTTTCATAGCCATTGCCTGTGAATGCGGGTATCGCCTGACTTATTGGCCGTGGCCTATCGGTATTTCTTATCGTAGCCCTGGAAAAATCTGTAGCGATATTTGCCTCCCGCCCTTGATCTTTAGCCTTATTTAACGCTTTTTCAATGATACTCATCGCACGCCTCTACAGAAGTTCAGGTAATACTTTGCAATAGCTTAGAAAGACTAAAAAATTTTATACCCAACATTTCAATGGCCATAAAACCGACATAAATAACCACCAGTCCCACACCCGCAAAACTGTATCGAATCCTGTCCTTTCTATACTTTTCCACCTTATCGCCAGTGATTTTTAAAGATACGCTACCTAAAACCGGAAGCCCTGTTAACTGCCTAAGCTGCAACGTAGACATAATGGTTGGCCTGATAAAGTACAACAATAACGCCAAACCCAAGCCACACACGCCGCCACCCAGAAAAATAGCTGAAAACAGCAATTCCCGGTTAGGTGAAGACGATTTGAGCGGTTTATTGGGCGCATCGGCAATTTTAAATTTCAGCGCCTCGGCCTGATTATCAACCTTTTCCGACATTTTAGCCTGCTCCCTGCTTTCCAGGAGCTTTTCATAGTTGCTTTTTATAGCATCATAATCGCGATTCAAATTCTTTAGCTCTGTTTCCACCGTCAAGCGGGAATTCAATTCCGTGCCTATCTTGTCGACACGCTGTTGTAATTCCTTAACGCGAGACTGAGACGATGCGACTTCCGCTTCTGATTCATTGAGTGCAACCTTGATGGTCTGTATGTAGGGGTTTGCCATCACACTCGGTTTAATCAAGGGATTTGCTTCTGGCTCAACCCGCTCTGCATGCAGTTTGCGAGACTTCATCAAGGCAATGGTTTTATTAATTGAGACGATTTCAGGGTGCTTCTCGGTATATCGAACCAGCAATTCTTTTTTTCGGGTTGTCAGGACATCAATGGTGGTATCTTCTTCGGACAGATGTTGATCCTGTTGAAGATCCGTCACACTCCAATCCGCATCCGATTCCTTGATTTCATTCATCTGTGCTAGCAACACATCCCGACGCGATAACGTTTCATTCAATTTCATTTTAGCATCGGCCAATAAACTGGCGGTGCTTTGCACTTGTGCAATCTGGTCGCCGCCCTCACCCGGCAACAAACCATAATTGGCGCGTTTAAAATTTTCCCTGGCTTTTTCAGCATTGCGTAAACGGGTTTCATAATCACGAATTTGTTCATCTATAAATTTTTTCGCAACATCCGCCCCTGAAATCGTAGATTTATGGGTCTGTTCAGAAAAAACCGTCAATACTGCCTGCACAACATTTTTTGCCATATCGGGATCAAGTGCTTCATACTTGATGCTAAAAATATCGTCACCTCCGCCATTAATCTGAATATCTTTTTTTAAGCGGGCAATCAAGCCCTGGCGCTCTGCCTCTGTTTGCACAGTTTTACCCAAATCGGACAACTTAATAATCTCTTCGAGATTAGACTGGGTAAACATCAGCAATTGCATAACCCGCAGTAGTCCGCGCACATCAGATTGTATGGTCATGCCTTGCAGCAAAGGCTGCAACATCGTCCTGGTTTCAACATGAACCTTAGCCTCGGAAGTGTATTTATTGGGCATAGCCAATACAAACAACCAGCCAATCAAACAAACCATCCAGGCGACAACAATACCATGCCATTTGTAACGTAATGCGCCCTTTGCGTAATAGATAATTTCGGAAATCTGTTCTTGCATATATTTTGTTGCCTTTCTTAAATCATCCTGTTATTTCTTCTATGACTCAACAGTTAAAAAAATGCTTCAGGAATAATAACAATATCCCCAGGGAGAATTTTTACATTAGCTGACAAATCAGCATCATCAATCAAATCATCAATTCTAATACCAAAGTGCTGCGCTTCACCGTCGATTTTACGAATAATACTGGCTTTGTTGCCATCAGCGTATTGTCCCAAGCCGCCAACCTGTATCATCAGATCCAGCAAGGTCATATCCTTTTTATACGGAAACGCCTTGGCAGAAAATCCGCCGCCACCGCTACCGCCAAAACCACCGCCACCTGAAAAGCCACTACTGCTACCAATTCCACCGCCACCACTCACACCACTCACACCACTACCACCGCCAAAACCGCCACTACTACCGCCACCGCCACTTAATTGACCAATGATTCTGATTTGTTGCGAATAAACACCCTCAAAACCACTCACCATAATAACGACCTGAGGATCTCGAACATACTTTGACAATTCTTTTTCCATCACCCGCGCCAGTTGAGACGGTGTTTTACCGCTCGCTAACAAATCTTCCGCCAAAGGAATGGTGATTTTGCCATCGGGTCTTACTGTGGCTGTTGTCGATATATCAGGGTTGCCCCAGACAAAAATACTGACGCTGTCACCTGGGCCAATAATATAAGTATAATCGGTGGGAATAACCGCATCCTCTTCCTCGTCCAGTTGCGGATAACCGCAACCGGTAAGCAGGACGACAAGCAGTGGTAATGCCCATTTTATGTTATTTAAAAAACTCACCCAAAATACCTCAGTCATTTGAATACGCTATTTTTACTCGATACGGCAAATACACTTAACTAAACAGAGCAATAGATTTATGACACAGACCGAAAATTAAATCCGTTATTGAAAGCCATCAGAGTGACTTAAAAAATGTAACTACTCAGCCGTCCAAAAGAATAGAGTAAAAGGTTCTTATTTGTCCACGAAAAGCACAAAAAACACGGAAAAATGTGGGGGTTTTGTCGCAAAAAGAAGTATTACCGAAAACCTTTTGTGTCTTTTGTGCCGCTTAAAAGCGCCTACTTTTGGTTTCCGTGGACTTTGTTGTAACATCCACTGA
>NZ_FUKJ01000419.1 GCF_900163745.1 Crenothrix polyspora | reverse complement strand
ACAAAAACCCGTTGGTCCCCATGAGGTTTGGCCAATCGCCACCGCACCCTGTTGCTTCAACCAGTGCATGACTTTAGCAACTTTGCCACTGGCAAACACACCGCCCTGTACCGGCGCAAAATGCTCGCCCACCGAGCCTTGTAACTGCGTGATCACCTCACCAAATTGACTGATATTATTTTCAGCTACAGCAGGTAAGCCCTGCATCAATAACAAATAACACAACCGCGCGGCTTCTTGTTGAGGAAAAGGCGGTAAACTCTTAAAGGCCTGTATTACTTGCTGGCCGTGCAAACCTTGGCCGCGACTGTCAAACACCAGAATAAATCGCCAGTCTTTAGGAATAGTGAGATGCACCAAAACCGGCGGCGTGATGGTGTTAACACCGCGCCCACCATCAACAATCAGGCCACCTTGCTCAAACACACCGATACCAATCCCTGACCGTAAGCCACGATCCATGACAGCAGCGATTTCACGCACGCTTAAGCCCAAATTATAAAAAGCATTGAGCGCACTGCCGATGGCCATCGCCATTTGTGTGCCAGAACCCAGGCCGACATGCTCAGGAATGGCGCTTTCGATGGTGATATTAAGCTTGTCTGAGACGTTTAACACCTGGCAAAGCTGGGTTAAACATTTATCCGCCCGTTGTGCCGACGAACCAACAACGTTACGTTGCATCGCTTTGCTTACTGATAAACGCGTACCGTGTTCGTTTAAGGCAACACCAATACTGCCGAAATGTCGACCTAATGAACCGCTTAAATCTACAAAGCCCATGTGCAATCTGGCGGGCGCTAGAACTGAAACTGTGGAGGGATGGTCTGTCAAATTAATCGCGGATTTTGCCACTGAAGTGGGCAAATTATACCCTGAAAATACACTACGCGCTGAAGCTTTCCAATAACTCAGCCAAATCATTGACGATTAATGCACTGTGTAAACGCATCCGCTCATCCATAGGCCAAACTGACGGTACACCGACCACGTAAGCACCGGTCTTGTCTGCCGCCATTACGCCGGTATAGGAATCCTCCAAAACCAAGCAATTGACTATATTAACGCGCAACCGTTCAGCCGCTGCCCAAAAAATATCCGGTGCGGGTTTACCGTGTTGCACATCATCACGGCTTAAAATAAGGGGGAACGTCTCCGATAAGCCCGCAAAAGCCAAACAGGCGCGTGCATCTTTTCCACGCGTGTTGGTGGCCAGACAATACGGCATATCCAGGGCAATAATGCATTCCAGTAACGGTTTGAACCCTCGTTTGACGGCAATACCGTTTTGCTGCACCCATTCCGCCCAACACTGGCCACTCAATGCGTTAAATTCGGCGCTGTTAAAGTCACTGCCGAACGTGCTTAGGATTTTATCCAAGCCAGCTTCAGCAGACAAACCGGACAGTGATTCACAAAACGCATCGGTAAACGTGTAACCCATTGTCTGGGCGGCCATTTGCCACGCGTGACGACAAATACTTTCGGTATCTAACACCAAACCATCCATATCAAAAATAACAGCGGCAAAATCGCTTAGCTTAGGCATGAATGACCTTAATATATTCCCCATGCGCTTCGCGGCTAGAACCCACCACCACCCGTTTAATACCGTGTTGATCCTGTTCCAACGTACCAGATACTTCGACAGTTTCCCCGCACTGCGCTTGACCTGTGTACGTAGCCGTAAAACTGACTATCGTAGCAATCCCTTCCGCATCCACACTAAACTCAGCCGGATAATCAAACGCACCGCTGTCATCGGTAATTTTACATTGCAGGGTGATTGCACCGCATTTTTGGTAACTACCTGTGTTTGATGGCGCATGATCGCTAACTAAACTCAAATCAAACTTACGGCCATTAATCATGGCTTTATTGTATTTACGCTGTTCGTGCCAAACATAGTCGGCAAAGTTTAACGCGCAATCTCTACGACTGTAGGCTTCTTGCCAATCTGCTTCAGTTAAATGTTGTATACGGCCTTGTTCGATCAGCAATTTGATGACTTTTCGGCAGTGCTGAAACGTTTGTTTTTGGTAACAGACAAGATCAATATCCGATTCACGGTGCTGTGCGCGAATCAACAACGAACCGGTAATGCCGAGTTGCGCCATATTAACCGCGTTGGCTTGTAAAAAATCGCATAACTGAACCGCATCGGCCTCTATCAAATCGTTATATTTAGACTGTAATAACTGTTGCAAACGTTGTTTTGGTTGGTGATGGACGGCTATGCGTTCTAAGGCTACTGCATGTAAATGCGCATCTAATACGGGTGAATAATATAAATACTGGGGATAGTGTTGTTTTAGGAATGTGTTGGCTTGTTCTGTAGACAGCTTTTTCCAAAGATGATTTTCAGTTACATATCGCAAAAAACACAGCACTTTGCCCTGTTCCAAAGTTGGCATAACCACCGCGAAAACAAGTCCTTCTGGTGTTTCTATGAAATCTTTGGCGGCTATATCAAGCATCAGTATTGTACTTACAATTTAGCTGCAAGTTTTTTATCAAATGTTAATAAGCCAATTTTCTGAGCTTTGGCTGTTGCGGCAATAATGGCATCGGGTAATTTGACCTTATGTTGCTGCCTAAATACTATGGTTAAATCTTCAATTTCAGGGCTAATAGCAATGTAATTCATTCGTGCCAACAGTCGATTAATCACCAGTGATTCAACTTCGGTTAAATCTGGGTAACTTAGTAATTCCATACGGGTAATGGCACTATAGCTACAAATCGCTAAATTTATTCCGCTTGCAATAGCAACAGATGCCTCATCACCTTTCAGCAAGCCGATAATGAAATTAGTGTCTAGTAAATACTTAAGTCCATTCATTGCGTATTGCCAGCTGTATGTCTAGCGGATTACCCTGAAATGAGGGTGAATTTTTAAGCATACCAGCGAAATCTGTTAATAATTCAGTCGCATTAGTGGCACTATTTGCCTGTCCTGTATAATACTGGGTTAGTTTTTTTAGCAACTGTTCAAGGCTAATATGCTCATGTTCGGCCAATTCACTTAGCTTGGCAGCAATTTCTTCATCCAGCTCTATGGTTATCATGATGTGTATCTCATTAAAATCTCAATCGGTCTAGCGTAAGTGTAAGCATGTAAATGATAGCAAACATTAAAATAACCCATCAAATTAGAATCTTTTTTTGATTATTATTGTGTTCTCCCTTAGCGTGGACTACACTGGCATTTTTAATTACGGGATCGGCCATGTATGCAACCAATGTCAGGAATTTAAAACGCAACCCTTCGGAAGCCCTTAGACACGCCGAACAAGAACCGGTATTAATCTTAAAAGGTAATGAACCCAATGCCATGATCTTAAATATTAAAAGCTCGCTGGGCGACATCAGCGAGCAGTTAAAACCCGCCTTGGCCGCCAGTTTATTTAAGGACAGGGTGATGTCTTTGGGGGCGGCTGCGCAAATCAGTGGCTTAAGCCTGTCTGAATTTATCGAACATTTAACCCAGCTGGATATTGATTTGGTTGTGCCAGACCAGCAAACCGCCAAAGAATTAGAAACACTGGATTCATGGTTGTCGTAATTGCCGATGCTGGGCCAGTTATTGCGCTGGCCAAAATTAACCAACTGCATTTATTAGCTGCACTTTTTCCAACGCTAACCATTACCCAGGCCGTTGCTGACGAATGCTTGCGTCGCCCGTCTGCTGATGCGCTCATCATTAAACAAGCTTTAAATACAGGCTGGTTACAGTGCGTAGCCAATCCAAACTTTAAACATAACTTATCAAAAAGCTTAGGGGCTGGAGAGCAATCCAGTATTGAGTATGCTTTACAAACCGGCAGTAAAACTTTACTGATTTTGGATGATGCGCTAGCGCGTAAACAGGCCTTGCGTAAGCAACTTGCTATTGTGGGTACAGCTGCCGTATTGTTTATAGCGGAACAAAAAGCACTCATTGTCGATGCCGAGATTTTAATTGCTGATCTCAATCAGGTCGGCTACCGTATTTCACCAGCAGTGATTAATCAATTAAAAAGTAATACGCCAATTATCAAGAATTAAGGCTACCCACTAAGGCGGGACAGTTTCAGGTTAAGCCTTGCACCGTGTCCCGCTTTATGTGAGAAGCCATCAAACTTAACGCTTTAACACATACCACTTTAAAAGATTACTGGGAATGAACACAGAACAACTTAAACAGCTTGAAAAAGACCTCTGGTCTGCCGCAGATAATATGCGTGCCAACAGTGATTTAAAATCCACCGAATACGCCACGCCGGTATTAGGACTTATTTTTCTTAAGTTTGCCGACAATAACTATGCCCGTGCCGAGCAAGCCATTAATAGCGAATTTCAAAAATTGCAAGGTACACGCCGCGAAAAGCCCATTGAAGACATCGCCATCGAAAAATGCGGCTTTTACCTGCCGCCCCATGCCCGTTATGATTACCTGCTGAACCTGCCTGAACAGGAAGATGTCGCTAAAAAAATCAAGCAAGCGATGCAGGATATTGAAAAATACAAGCCTGAACTGGATGGCGTATTACCCAAAGATGAATACGTGCCACTCACGCGCACCGACCCAGGCATTCCGGCGCAATTGCTGAAAACTTTCTCCAATATTCCCCGCGATGCCAGCGGCGACATCCTGGGTAAAATCTACGAATATTTCTTGGGCAATTTTGCACTGGCAGAAGGCCAAGGCGGCGGTGCGTTCTTTACGCCGACTTCCGTGGTAAAGCTCATGGTGGAAATCATCGAACCTTATAAAGGCACGGTCTATGATCCGGCCTGTGGTTCTGGTGGTATGTTTGTGCAGTCGCAGCAATTTGTGACCAATCACCGTAATGAGTTAGAACTTTTAGGCGAACAGCACGACGAAAACCAATTGTATGTTTACGGTCAAGAAAAAACCCTGGATACCGTCAAACTGGCGAAAATGAACCTGGCGGTAAACGGCCTGCGCGGTGAAATCCGCCAAGCTAACAGTTACGCCGAAGACCCGTTTAATGGCTTTGGAAGATTCGATTTTGTCATGGCTAATCCGCCGTTTAATGTGGACGATGTGCCGATAGCCACGATAGAAGCTGATCCACGTTTTAACAGCTACGGCATACCGCGTAACAAAACCAAGCTTAAAGCCGCCGACCAAGGCAAAGAAACCGTCCCCAACGCTAATTATTTATGGATTAGCCTGTTTGCCACCAGCCTTAAAGATAAAGGCCGCGCTGCATTGGTCATGGCCAATTCCGCTTCTGATGCCCGCCATAGCGAAGCGGATATTCGCCAAAGCCTGATCGATAATAATCTGATTTATGGCATGTTAACCTTGCCATCCAATATGTTTTACACCGTCACTTTGCCCGCGACTTTGTGGTTTTTTGATAAAGCCAAGCAGGATGACAAAATCCTGTTCATCGATACGCGCAATATTTTTACCCAAATCGACCGCACTCATCGGGAGTTTTCGGAAGAACACATTCAAAACATTTCGATTATCAGTCGTTTGCACAAAGGCAAGCGTAGTGCGTTTGTCCGGCTAGTGGATAGTTACTTTGCCAAAGGTATGACGTTGTTGCTGGACAATCAACAGCAAGTAAAGCCCGTCAGCGCCCAACTGCTCGATGTACTCGACGATGAACAAGGTAAATTGGCAGTAAGCGATTTGGTCAAGCAATGGCAGGCACTGGGTCAATTACAACAAAGTTATCTGGCATACACTCAAGCGGTTAGCGGCAAACTCAGCAAAGCGGACGAAACAGACAACATTAACCAAGCGCAACATAAACTACGGGCGACTTTTGATCCCTTTTTTGAAGCTTTACATAGCGGCTTAAAAACGCTGGATAAAATTGTCCGCCAGCACGAAAAAGCCAAGGCCGAAGCTGCCAAAGCAGACGGTAAGCGCAGCACCACCGACCGCGAAACCAAAAAACTGAAAGAAGCGCTGGAACTTTTGCACAAGGAAGTTAAACTCGCCGAAACTTACTTTAAACATATTCACTGGTTGCAGGAACGTTTCCCCAAGGCTGAATATGAAGATGTGACCGGCCTGTGTAAGTTGGCCATGCCGGAAGAAGTAAAAGAGCAGGATTATTCGCTGAATCCGGGGCGTTATGTGGGCGTGGTGATTGAGGAGGATGGGAAGACGGAGGAGGAGTTCCTCGCCGATTTAAGTGCCATGAATGATGAGTTTGTTGAACTAAGCCAGTCCTCAGAATCGTTGGGAAAAATTATAAATAAAAACATTAAACTGCTGGCGGATAGCTATGGGATCATTTGAAATGATCAAGATTTCTGAACTAATCAGTTCGGGTGAAGCAATCTTACAGACAGGTCCTTTTGGTACTCAATTGAAAGCAAGTGATTACGTTGAGGACGGTATTCCTGTTATTAATGTGAGAAATGTTGGCTTCGGAAACATTAAACAAAATGATCTTGAGTACTTAGATGAAAAGATGGTTGTGAAGCTTTCCATTCATCAACTCCAAAAAGGGGATATTGTTTTTGGTCGTAAAGGAGCAGTTGAACGTCACGCATTTATAAATGATATTGGTGATGGCTGGATTCAAGGATCTGACTGCCTAAGACTTAGAATTCAAAGCGAGCGTATAAATAATCGTTTTATTTCTTACTTTTTTAGAACTAAAGCCCATCAGGATTGGATGATGGCTCTATGCTCCTTCGGGGCAACGATGGCATCACTCAACCAAGATATTGTTAAGCTCATTACTATCCCACTGCCACCAATTAAGGTTCAAGACAAAATCGCCGCCATCCTATCCGCCTACGACGACCTAATCGAAAACAACAAACGCCGAATCGCCTTATTGGAAAAAATGGCGGAAGAAATCTATCGCGAATGGTTTGTCCGCTTCCGCTTTCCTGGTTATCAAACCGCTGAATTTGAAAAAGGGATTCCGAAGGGGTGGCATTATGAAAAACTCGAAAATCTCTGCGAACAAATACAACGGGGAATATCACCAAAATATAGCGAAGAAAGTACTCGTCTTGTCATAAATCAAAAGTGCATTCGAGATGAGCGAATAGACTTATCTGAAGCTAGACACCATGATAGCAAGGTAGCCAGTAATAAATACATACGATTTGGTGATGCTCTAATTAACTCTACTGGAGTAGGAACATTGGGAAGGGTTGCTATTGTAGAGTTTCACCCTGAAAAAATAACTGTTGATTCGCATGTAACAATTTGCAGAGCTGATCCACGGAAGATTGACCCCATATACTTAGCTACAACAGCTCTAAAATTGAAAAATTATTTCGAATTTATGGCTGCCGGATCAACAGGTCAAGTTGAGTTAAATAGGTCTTTAATTGCGGGTATCAAAATTATTGTCCCACCTAAAGATTTAATGGAGGAATTTAGTAAACAGATCGTACATGTTTTTAAACAGAAGCAGGTTTTATTTGAAACGAATGATAACTTAGTGAAAACCAAAAACATGCTTCTACCCCGCCTAATATCCGGCAAGCTTTCCGTCGAACACTTGGACATCCAATTTCCACCCAGTATGCAAGACGCTAAATCGACCCACTAAAAGACGACAACCCAATGCACAGCCGCCCCTCTACCGAAGATCAACATCTGGAATTTAAACGCGAACTCAACGACAAGTTGGAAAAAGAAGTCGTGGCGTTTTTAAATTCCCGTGATGGCGGTGTCATTCTGCTAGGCGTCGATGATTCAGGGCAAGTGCTGGGGCTGGATGATGTGGATGGCTTGCAATTGCAGATTAAAGACCGCTTAAAACACAATATCATGCCTTCCACAATGGGATTGTTCGATCTGGCGGTGGAAAAGCAGGACGGCAAAACGTTAATTAAACTGATTGTGGCAAGCGGCTCCGAAAAACCGTATTACCTGAGCAAAATGGGGATGTCGGCGAAAGGGTGTTTTATTCGGATCGGCAGTGCCAGCGAACCGATGCCGATAGCCATGATTGAAGATTTGTTTTCGCGCAGGCTGCGCAATTCCATTGGCGCTATGGCTTCTCGGCGGCAAAATTTACATTTCGAGCAACTGAAAATTTATTACGCAGAAACGCTGTATACCTTGAACGATCAGTTTGCACATAATCTGGAATTACTCACCCGTACTGGCGACTATAACTATGCGGCCTATTTGCTGGCCGACCAAAACGGCTGTTCGATTAAAGTTGCCAAATACGCCGGTACAACGCGGGTTGAGTTAATTGAAAACGAGGAATACGGTTATTGCTGTCTGGTGAAAGCAACCAAGGCGGTGTTGGAAAAACTGCGTATCGAAAATAAAACCTTTACCAAAATCACTGCCAGCAAACGCCTGGAACAAAAACTGATCGATCCGGTCGCGCTGCGCGAGGCGGTGATTAATGCCATTATTCACAATGATTTCAGCCATGAAGTCCCCCCAAAATTTGAATTGTTTGCTGACCGGCTGGAAATTACGTCGACCGGTACGCTTCCGCCAGGTTTTAATCAACAAGAATTTTTCCTGGGGTTTTCCGTGCCGCACAATAAAGAGTTAATGCGCGTGTTTAAAGATTTGGATTTGGTTGAACAAATGGGGTCGGGGATTATTCGGATTCTGCAACATTACCCGCCGTCAATTTACCAATTTAGCCAACACTTTATTCGGGTGGTTTTGCCTTATGCCGAGGGTTATTACCTTGCCCAGGAAGCCCGTGACCCGGCTAATGACCAAGTTACCCCGCAAGCTACCCCGCAAGCTACCCCGCAAGCTACCCCGCAAGCTACCCCGCAAGCCAGCAAAGTGTTGGATTATTGCGTGACCCCTAAAAGTCGCGCCGAAATTCAGGCGTATTTGGGATTAAAAGATCGCGAATATTTCCGTAAACAGATTTTATTACCGCTGATTGACGCAGGCTTGTTACAACTGTCAATGCCTGACAAACCCTCCAGCCCCAAGCAGAAATACAAGACATTGATAGAGGTAATCTGTAATGAAAAAACAATACCGTAGCCGTTTTTGCGCGGCATTTGCCTGTTTCTTGGTATCCGCGTAAAATTCTAACCCACATTAACGATTACAAACCTTGCCATGTCGCACGACAACAGCTATAAATTACTGTTCTCGCATCCAGAAATGGTTGCCGACCTGCTCAAGGGCTTTGTTAAAGAAGCGTGGGTAGAGCAATGCGACTTTGCCACTTTGGAAAAAGTCAGTGGCAGCTATATTACTGATGACCTGCGTGATCGGGAAGACGACCTGATTTGGCGAGTGCGCTGGGGCGATGAGTGGTTGTATGTGTATTTGCTGCTGGAATTCCAATCCACCGTCGATCACTTTATGGCAGTGCGTATTTTTGGCTATCTGGCGCTGCTGTACCAGGACATTATCCGCACCGGCAACCTGACGAAAACAGACAGGTTGCCACCTGTGTTACCGGTAGTGCTCTACAATGGTGAGCGGCGCTGGCAAGCCCCTGTTGATTTAGACCTATTGATCCATCCAGCGCCGTCCGGTTTGGAAAAATACCGTCCGCAGGTCAGTTACTTGTTACTGGACGAAGGCAACTTTAATAAAGATGATTTAAGCAGCCTGCACAATTTGGCGGCGGCCTTGTTCCAATTGGAAAACAGCCGTACAGAACAGGATATTCAAGAAGTTTTGCTGCGTTTGATCGACTGGTTGACATCGCCGGAACAAACCGGTTTACGGCGGGCTTTTACGGTATGGGTCAATCGTGTACTGTTACCGAGAAAAGTTCCAGGCATCCACATTCAAGAATTCAACGATCTTCAAGAGGCACAGACTATGTTAGCTGAAACGGTTAAACAGTGGGCACAAAAAGCAGAGCAGGAAGGGCTGCAAAAAGGATTGCAAGAAGGATTGCAGGAAGGACTACAAAAAGGACTACAAGAAGGACGACAAAAAGGATTGCAAGAAGGGCTGCAAGCCGGTCGCCAACAGCTGTTTTTATTATTGCTGCAATCTAAATTTGGCACGGTGAGCCAGTTGTTGGAAGACAAGGTGCGTAGTGCCAGCCCTGAGCAAATTGAAGCTTGGACTAAGCAGATTTTTCAGGCTAAAACGCCTGACGAATTACTGAACAGTTAAGGTTCCCAAACGCCAGCTTGAGAACTAGCGGCATTATGGCAACGTGAACATGCAAGCCAAGCCGTTTTTGCGCGGCATTTGAATGTCACGACCGGCTTGGTCAGTCAATGGGAACGCGGCGAGAAGCATCCGCAAGGGGCATCCTTGAAGCTTCTATCGCTGGTTGCTAAGAACGGGCTGGAAGCGATCGCTTAAAAGAATTTCCATCGCCTGAAAAACCCTCCAGCCCCAAGCAGAAATACAAGACATTGTCCGCCAAGGAAGACCGTGATGGCTAAAAACTTTATCTCCGAAGATGACATTGAACAGGCAATTTTAAAACGGCTTCATGCCGATTTTAACTTTGAATGGCTCAACTGTTACACCACCAAGCCGGAAGACCTGAACGACCGTTCACAGCGAACAGATAAACGCGATGTGGTTTTGACCGATCGCCTGTTGGCCACTTGCATGGCTTTAAACCCAACCATTCCACCAGCGGTCATTACAGAACAAGTCTTGCCAAAATTGCAGGATCGCCGCGTAGCAATGAGCCTGATTGCCGCTAACCGCGAAGTCGATAGTTTGATTCGGGATGGCGTAGCGGTTGAATTTGATGAAACCACCGCTGACGGTAACACCCAAAAACGCCATGAACGGGTGCGACTGATCGACTTTGATACGCCAGACAACAACCAATACCTGGCAGTTTCCCAATTATGGATTAAAGCTAGCACGCAAGCGCCCAAGGC
>NZ_FUKJ01000149.1 GCF_900163745.1 Crenothrix polyspora | reverse complement strand
ACGATGCACTCTATCTCTTTGCACTTCCAGATCATCGGTCACTTCGGCAAGAAAAACGGTTGGACGCGTGTCAGGTTTTGATATTGTCGCAATGGGCTGAGCTGCCTGAGTTTGAAGGCGAAGCAATTCATTGGCTAGGTCATTGGCAAGATCGCCGAGCTTGTCGTAATAAAGCCGCTCGTGGGGATCAGGTATAGGGTCGCCGAGTATACGTAGGGATTTACCTTCGCGATCGTTAACCCAGAACTGATAACCCAGGAGTTCTTCTAATGCTTTCGGTTTTTGACCGGTCTCCAGTTTATCGCGCTCGACAACAAAGATACGCGAGTCTGAATTTGTACGCTGCGTTAGTTCTTGCCAGAAAGTTTCCATTTCCTGCAAGCACCAATGGGAAGCCTTATAGCCAGGCGATAATATAATGACTAAAGTCGCAGATTGTTTTAACGCGTTTAAAATCTCAGGTGTAAGCGGCTTGTGTGGCGATAATTGCTCATCCTTCCATAAAGAGAACAGATCGCTACGCCCAAGTTTTTGGCTAAGCTTAACTTTTAATCCCGATATGAGCGTGGCAACCCAACCCGCATCAACACCTGGATAAGTCAGATCATCGACATGGGCATAGCTGACGAAAATGTCATGCTGGTAGCCGGGTACAAAAGCACTCATGGCAAAATCCTTGTTTGTTATTATTTCTTGGCCAAATCCCGTAATTGCAAAGCTTCATTAAGGTAAATCATACCGCAGAACACCCAAGTAATTGGATGTCCTCTAGCTTCTTAACTCACCTAAAATTAAGGTATACAACTTGCCAAAGGAGTCTGTCAACTATTTTGTTTTTTCAATGTTTATTTTTCAAAATAGCAATATTTTTACAACTTCTCAGCGTATCGTATAAAAACGCTACCACCCTATTAATTTTTAACTTTTCTAATATACTTAAATTTAAGTAACCTCTAAGATGCTGTTGTTAAGCTCCTCATGGTTCAACAGACTCACGGCTCTTGTGCCGTTTGGGTATATAACCTAAAACTATTCCTCATTAATACGATGCAAACACGTCCAGTAAACAACACGCTATACAACCACCGTATTAACAAGCTGGTACAGCAACTGAACAGCGAGTTTTTCATAAATGAACAGGACGTTGACACATTATGGGACAGGCCGGTTAATGATGTAAAAAATTCATTTTGGCATCAGAATAAAGCGTCTTATCTGTTTATTCTTGGCTGTGCTTTGATATTGATTGCCATTATGCCGACCGCTCAGGCTACCGCCAATAACGATTCCTTTGCGATAGGGCGAGCTCTGGGCTTAACAATGTATGACAGGACAGACAAACAAGTTGCCACAAAGTCCGTCGTGGCCATGACTAAAACAGCTTCAGTTCCCACGAACAAACGATTATTCAAGTAATCTAAATCCCTATCCCCCGTTAATAGCCACTACTCTCACCTATTATATTGTGCTGAGCACATGCGTTTTTGATCTTTTAAAAGCGTAAAATAGCTCTAATGCGCTTTGCTTTTCTGCAAAGAATCTCTAGCAAATATCGACAACTTAACCAGATTGAATTAAGCTTTGAAGATGGTCGTGTCATCTGACGCATCAATAAGACCATTAATCTGCAGCACCCGTTTGGCTAGGAGGGCTTCGTACTCGCAAAAATAGGGAAATAAACGCGACTATATTCTGACTTTAACTCGGTACAAACAGCTGAATCTAGCTAGGTTATTTGTCAAACCTCACTTTAATACACGATACATAGACTTATGAAAATACTCACCGTATTTGGAACGCGACCGGAAGCCATTAAAATGGCTCCGCTCGTCAAATTGCTGGCAGAACAGCCAGAGTTTGACAGCCGTGTCTGCGTGACGGCGCAACATAGACAAATGCTTGATCAAGTTTTGGAACTGTTCGACATCAAACCGGATTATGATCTTAATATCATGAAGCCAGGGCAAACATTATCGGGCATTACCACCGAAATATTAAGCCGCATAGAACCCGTGCTAGCTGAATTCAAACCTGATCTGGTACTGGTACATGGCGATACCTCCACCACATTTTGCACCACACTGGCTGCTTTTTATCAGCGTATTCCTGTCGGACATATCGAAGCAGGTTTGCGTACCGGCAACATTTATTCGCCGTGGCCGGAAGAAGCCAATCGCAAACTGACTGGCGTACTCACCCATTTGCATTTTGCGCCTACCGAACAATCACAAGCCAATTTGCTTAAAGAAGCTGTGCCTGCTGGCAGCATACATGTGACCGGCAACACGGTTATTGATGCCCTGCTATGGGTAAAAGCCAAATTAGAAACTGATAATGCTGTCAGTCAGGCACTGCATAAAAACTTTCCGTTCCTGCGTGATGGCGCTCGATTAGTGCTGATTACCGGACATCGGCGCGAAAATTTTGGCGATGGCTTTGAGCACATCTGCGCGGCCATTAGAGGCTTGGCGCTTGATTTTCCGGATGTGGATTTTCTGTATCCCGTACATTTAAACCCTAATGTTTTGGAACCGGTAAACCGTATTCTGCATGATGTTGCCAACGTGCATTTAATTGAACCGCAAGATTATCTGCCCTTCATTTATTTGATGACCCGTGCCACGATTATTCTCACTGATTCTGGCGGTATTCAGGAAGAAGCACCGTCCCTGGGTAAACCGGTTCTGGTCATGCGCGATACCACAGAACGGCCAGAAGCCATTAGTGCAGGCACGGTGAAGTTAGTGGGTACGGATGCCGCTGTTATCACCGAGGCTGTCACTACACTGCTAACCAACCAGGATGAATACAATCGCATGAGCTTTGCCCATAACCCTTATGGCGACGGTAAAGCCTGCGAACGTATTGTCAATATAATTAAAAACGATCAAAAAAAGGCTCACTATGCAAGCGTCTAGTATCACTACTGCCTCCGTTATCGGTCTTGGCTACATTGGGTTGCCGACCGCCGCCATGTTTGCGTCCCGCAAAATCAAGGTAATTGGTGTCGATGTCAACCAGCACGCAGTAGATACCATTAACCAAGGTAAAATTCACATTGTTGAACCTGAACTGGACATGATTGTACATGCGGCAGTTACGCAGGGCTATTTACGGGCAACAACAAAACCTGAACCCGCCGACGTTTTTCTTATTGCCGTGCCTACGCCGTTCATGGGCGATCATGAACCCGATTTGACTTACGTAAAAGCAGCAGTCGAGTCCATTGCGCCGGTATTGAAAAAGGGCGACATTGTTATTTTAGAATCGACCTCACCAGTAGGCACTACGGAAAAAATGCTGGCGTGGTTGACGTTGGCTCGCCCAGATTTACGGTTGCCGGTAGACAATGCCAGCGATGTCGATATCAATATCGCCTATTGTCCTGAGCGTGTGTTACCTGGTCATGTGGTGCGTGAACTGGTCGAAAATGACCGCATTATCGGTGGCCTGAGTGCCGCTTGTTCCGAAAAAGCAGCGGATGTTTACCGCATATTTGTTAAAGGTAAATTGCTAATCAGCAACGCCCGCACCGCAGAAATGTGCAAACTCACCGAAAATGCTTTCCGTGATGTGAATATCGCCTTTGCCAATGAGCTGTCGCTGATCTGCGCTAAACTCGACATCAATCCCTGGGAATTAATCAAGCTCGCCAATCACCACCCGCGCGTCAATATTTTGCAACCTGGCTGCGGTGTCGGTGGCCATTGTATTGCGGTTGACCCTTGGTTTATTGTGGATAAAACACCCGAAGAAGCCAGAATGATTCGCACCGCGCGTGAAGTTAACGATCATAAACCGGCCTGGGTGCTCGGCAAAATACACGAAGCCGTTGCTGCATTGACAACAAGTGGTCTTGAAGAATCAGCTATTAAAGTGGCTGTTTTGGGGCTGGCATTTAAACCCAATATTGATGATCTGCGCGAAAGCCCTGCCTTGCATATTGCCAAACAATTTGCACAAACCACGCGGTCACAGCTATTGCTGGTCGAACCCAATATTAAAACACTGCCGGAAGTCTTGGCCAGTCATAAACTCGTGCCATTGGATGATGCGCTTGTGCAAGCAGATGTCGTAGTATTTTTGGTCAATCACCGTGAGTTTGCTGGTATTAAAACGCTACTTAATCCCCAGACACAGTTGGTTGATGCGATAGGTATCGATTTTATTTGAGCTTTGTTGGGTTTGAGAATAGGTCGCCAGCTGTAACCGAGCATCCAGACACACGTCTAACAACACTCGATATTCACATGTATTTTATGGGTGTCATTAGCACTGCTGAAACTACCCCTACAGTACATTAACTCAAGCTTTACAGCGCCTTCTCCTTGTGGAATTAACTGTAGAGACGCAAGATTTTGCGTCTCTACAGGGCAACACTTGCTCATAAATAATCACTTGGTGTGAGTCCAATACCTTCGCCAAACGGACCATAAGTATCTACACAACTTTTCCTAGGAATTGCCGAGCAGTGGCTTTGTGTTATCCAGCTCATCTTCAGTGTAAGCTTCTATCACTTCAAGCATGGAGAGAAAGACCCACAACCCCGCCAGCAACGCCGGATTGCTAAATTCTTTCTTGTGCCTCATTTGCCTTCCGCTGAGTTTAATTAAAAATACCCGCAATTCATTAGCTTCTTTACTTTTATCAGCGGCTATTGCCCAGACCGTTACACAGGCCCTGCTCGCAACCAATAGGCGTTTAGCGATAGCCGTTGCGGATTCTTGTTGCCAAGACTCCAAATGATGACCCGCAGATTTTAGCAATTTGAAAAAACATTCTATCTGCCAGCGCCAAAAATACCATAGGGCAATGGTGGCAGCATTCAGTGCTGTTACGTTAGTCAGCAATAGCCATTCTGCCAATACTTCACCCGTATCAGATAGGATGCGACTAACTACGTGTGTGCAGTAACAGGAATTCTGGGAACTGCGGGCTTTTTTCCTTTCTTTTACCCACAAGGGGCACTAGTGGCTGGGTTTGGCAGGGCGAATGAGACGTACTGGGGTTTCCGCGACCCATTGCCAGTAGAATCAAGATATAAGGGTGGACGTTTTTAAAGTCAAATTGGAGTAGGTATTTATACATATTTCCCGACAAATATTTTGAGCGTATAAAGCAGATGGTAAATTTTCTTTACTGGCTAGTCAGTGGCAATTACTTGAGAAATGGATATCGCTCTTACAGTTTATGCGGCAAGTTGACTATAAAAATAATAATAAACCGAGATAGTTGTTATGACTAGAAAAAATCTGAAGTTTCTACAAGTGGGTATGGTGGCCTTAAGCCATTTTTGTATCACCAGTTTTGCACAGGCCGCTACCTGTGAGCGCACATTGACCGCTGACGTTGTCGCCTTAGACCAGGCGTTTTTTTGGAACCGGTTGGGGGCAGTCCAACCTCAGGGCATGATGTATGCCTTAATGTCGGATGTCGTGTCTGTTAGTGGCGACGCGTTGACACCTGGCAACGTCCAGCTTCGGCCAGACAAACGCCCCAGACCTTTGGTGCTAAGGATGAACGTGGGGGACTGCCTTGCCATCAATTTCACCAACCTGTTGGCAACCAGCCCAAAAGACCAGCAACAACCCGCCACCCGTACCGCCTCCGTCCATGTGATGGGACTGGATTTGGTTGGTGGCATCGGCTCCGATGGTTCCAATGTCGGCAGCAACACCAGCAGCTTGGCTGCCCCTG
>NZ_FUKJ01000175.1 GCF_900163745.1 Crenothrix polyspora | reverse complement strand
GCATACGCGCCAGCTTGGGATCGGTTGGAAACTTGGCCAGTTGCTTGCCGGTATCGGTGAGCTTGCCAGCTTTATCCAGTGCATTGACTTCATGCAGCATGGTTTTGCCGTCACGAATCATTTTGTCATCGGGCGGCTCCAGAAACGGGAAATCGGCAATATCGCCCAGATTGAGTGCGGCCATCTGCAAAATCACCGCCGATAAATTGGTACGCATGATTTCCGGTTCGGTAAACTCCGCTCTGGCCAGATAATCATCGTGCGAATACAGGCGTATACAAATCCCTTCAGCAACCCGACCGCAACGTCCTGCCCTTTGATTGGCGCTGGATTGCGAAATGCGCTCTATCGGCAAACGCTGGATTTTACTGCGATGGCTATAGCGGCTGATACGGGCATGGCCGGTATCAATCACGCAACGAATCCCTGGCACGGTGAGCGAGGTTTCCGCAACGTTGGTAGCCAACACAATACGAATCTTGCCACCTTTGGGATTAAACACCCGCTCCTGCTCACTAACGCTGAGTTTGGAATACAGCGGCAAAATGTCATATTTACTCGGATGATGTTTTTTCAGTGATTCTGTAGTTTCACGAATTTCGCGCTCACCGCTAAGGAAAATCAAGATATCGCCGCGCAAATCCCGATACAGCTCATCGACAGCATCGAGGATGGCGTTTTGTAAATCGTCGCTGGTTTCATCTTCCTCTTCTTCTTTTTGCTCGATAGGGCGATAACGGGTATCCACCGAATAGGTGCGGCCTGAGACTTCAATAATCGGCGCACCGGCAACCGCTCCCTGCGTTGCTCTACCTCCTGCATCCTTGCAGTCGTTACCAAAATGCGTGGAAAAACGCTGGGTATCAATAGTCGCTGAGGTAATGATGAGCTTTAAATCGGGACGCTTGGGCAGCAGCCATTTCATGTAACCGAGCAGGAAATCGATGTTTAAACTGCGTTCATGCGCTTCATCGATAATGATGGTGTCGTATTGGTTGAGGTACGGGTCATTTTGCGATTCGGCCAGCAAAATACCGTCGGTCATCAGTTTAACCAACGAGTCGGCATGGGTTCTGTCATTAAAACGGATTTTATAACCTACCGATTTACCCATTGTTTCGCCCAGTTCTTCGGCAATACGATCTGCGACAGTACGTGCAGCAATACGTCGCGGCTGGGTATGACCGATAAAACCGGATGAGCCACGACCAATCGACAAACAAATCTTAGGTAATTGCGTGGTTTTACCAGAACCGGTTTCACCGCAGACAATCACCACCTGGTTGTCTTGTATGAGTTTGGCGATGTCGTCTTTTTTACCGGTAACCGGTAAATCGGGGAAATTCAGTACCGGAATACTGGCCAAGCGTTTGTTTCTTGCAGCCAGGGATTTTTCCAGTTGCCTGGTCAAGTTGTTCAGTTTTTCGTCGGAATGTTTGCCTTTTTGATAGTCACTGCGGCAGCGATCCAGCTGGCGTTTTAAGACGTGTCGATCTTGGCCTAGACACTGGGGTAATTGGGAGGTGAGTTGTTTGATTAAATCGGCAGTAGACATTAACAGCGGGATAAAAAAATACAGAAAAAGTGACACAGTGGCCGCTTATGGCAGTGTGGGTTCAACCGAACCTTGCCCAGGGATTTACCTGACACCAAGTGATTGTGGTGTTTATTATCCTATATTATCTATACGCTTTCATAAAAACCTCGTAACTATTCAGTAGATGTTAAAAAGTCCACGGAAAGCACAAAAGACACAAAAAAGTTTTCGGTAATAATTTTTTTGCGACAAAATATCCACACTTTCCCGTGTTTTTTGTGCCGCTTAAAAAGCGCCTATTTTTGGTTTCCGTGGATAGACATTGTAGAAATGCAAAATCTTGCGTCTCTACAATGCGAATCACAGCACAGGTGGGAATGCAATTCCTCTGTATCTATTGAGTATGCAGGGCTGGCGAAGATATGATGTGTATGATTGCTTCGATTAACCGGCGAAGTTGGGATAATCAATATAACCCCTTTCATCACCACCATAAAATGTCGTCGCATCCGGCACATTAAGTGGTGCATGGTGTTGAAAGCGTTCTACCAGGTCAGGATTAGCAATATACAATTGGCCAAAAGCCACGGCATCCGCCATGCCCTCTGCAAGCACTGCCTCGCCACGCACCTGATTATAACCACCACACACGATTAAATTCCCCTTATAGGCTTTACGCAGCACATCAAGCGTGATGACTTTAGCACCGTGGCGAATATCGCCCTCCAGGGCATCAACGATATGTAAATACGCCAAGTTAAAGTGACTGAGTTCAGTCAGCAAATAAACAAAAATGGCTTCAGGATTAGAATCAGCCATATCGTTAAACGTACCGCTGGGTGATAAACGAATACCAACGCGACCCGCACCACATACCTCAATCACTGCGGTAGTAACCTCCAGCAATAACCGGGCACGATTTTCCAGTGAACCACCGTAGTTGTCGGTACGCTGATTAGTACCATCACGCAGGAACTGATCCAGTAAATAGCCATTGGCGCTGTGTATTTCGACACCGTCAAAACCCGCCGCCAAAGCATTTTTTGCCGCTTGCCGGTAATCTTCAACAATCCCTGGAATCTCCTCAAGTACTAAAGCGCGTGGTGTTACAAACGGCTTCATGCCGGTAGGTGTTATCGCCTGGCCATTAGGCATTATTGCTGAGGGCGCTACAGGTAAATCGCCATCATGAAAGTCAGGGTGGGAAATACGGCCAACATGCCATAATTGCAACACCATGCGACCCTTTTTTTCATGCGCCGCCGTGGTGATTTTCTGCCAGGCTTCAATTTGCTGTTGATTCCAAATGCCAGGTGTTGCCGGATAACCTACGCCTTGCGGTGAAATCGGTGTTGCTTCGGAAATGATTAAACCTGCGGAAGCGCGTTGGCTGTAGTAGGTTGCCATGAGGTCAGTCGGGACGCTTTCAGGCGCACGCATTCGAGTGAGCGGTGCCATAATAATTCGATTGGGTAAGTGCAAAGTGCCTAACTTGATCGAAGAGTGAAGCAATGTGGTCATAAAGTATCTCTGGCTGTTTATTTTTTATTTCGAAAGGCTCTGATGAATGAAATGCAGTGCCATAAGGAACGTACCCATATCATTTGTAATGTGGACTGTAGCATCTGAGTCCGGTATTTTGATGTTGGTATGGCCTTTTTCGTTGAAAGTAAACCCGCCAAATTCAATGAGTTTGGGTTCTGGAAAGTCTTTCTTGATGTAGCACTTTACGTTTCCTACTAGCATTACGCTGGCTTCATTTTCAAGCAATGACGTGAATACGAAGGATACGGTGCGCCCTGCAAATGTTGTAGTAAAAAACCCTTGGTCAAGGTGTAGTGAGGCGGCAATGCTATGGTTAGCAATCGATGGTGCCAAGATACAATCTTTAATGAAATGTGCAAATTCCTTAAATACCAAGGTAAGCGCAATATGTTGGTTCGAAATTTTGTCGAGGTTATCATGAGGTTTAATTAAATAGGGCATATTCTTTTCTTGTAAGAGTTATTTTTAGACTGTATAGATTATAGATTAGCCGTCATTAACACTAACAAAATTTATAAGCCAATACTTGGTGAACGTGCCTTATTGATGGTATGTAATACCCGTTACTCCCATAATTTATGGCTATTGTCTACGTAGCTGAAAGAAACCGAATCACACTCAACTTAGACAGAATAGGCATTACCTATAAAACAAAGGTGCGAAATAGCCCTGAAAATAAGACACTTCAGATCGAAATGAATCAGGACGGAGCCACAGACCCCGTCCTGTATTGGATTAATATTGCGTTTCAAATTGACTTCCCTGTTTAATGCTGATTATGTTCATCGTCGACATGCTTCCAGTCAACCAAAAACAACAGCATTAGTACCGAAAAAACCATTATGGAAATCATGAGATTATCCTCAAATAGATGAGCTACAATTGTTTGTCGAGCTTTTACCCCCAACAATTAATATGAAGCATTAATTACGCCAATTGATGACTGGATTGCCTGATGACTTCCTACGCCAGAGTAGACGGGCTATTTCAGCTATTACTCAATAATTGCAAACTATGATTATCCAGAAAAAGTGAACCAAACCAGTGCCTTAAACAACCGACTATGCACTAGAATGGATGTAATCATTCAGTCCCCCTCTTTGAAAAAGAGGGGTTAGTACCTAAAGGGCATAAAGGGAGATTTTTTAAATAAATCCCCCTCGATCCCCCTTTTTCAAAGGGGGAAGTGAATACTTACGAATGGATTGACTGAATATGATGCAAAGCCCTTGCGACTTTTGTAGATGCCGATTACGAATCAATGTACTTTGGTATCATTTCATTGCGTCTTGAAGCCATCTTAAAATTTTGGAACAGATAATTGATTGTATTGTCTCAAGGGTATAACATCTTGTTGAAGTCTTGGTTATTGATTGAAAAACTTGTTTTAGACAATGCAATTCACTAACAGGGGAACACTCATGAATAAAATTCAATTAGTATCTCGTAGCTTTAAAACGGTAGTCGTTGCAATAGTGTTATTGGGTGCGGCTTTTAATGCGTATGCTGTGGATCAAGACTGCTGGGCTGATTTCTTTGAAGAACCCCAGTATGCAGGTAAACATTTGTTTATTGAAGGAGCAACCCAGTTAGCCGATTTAAACAACGTCAACGGCGACAATTGGGATAAACGTATCCATAGCCTAAAAGTTGGCCCTAAAGCCAAAGTGACCGTTTACCAGAATCCCCTCTTTAAATTAACAGAACCAGAAGCGGCTAAAAACCCTGACTTACTGCGCTCATTGGGTGTCACAGAGCAAGATGCGAAAGAAGATTCTGAACTTATTTTTATTGCCAACGCAAAAATCCACGATCTTGGCGATTTTAATTTTCATAAAAAAATTAGATCGTTGAAAGTTGAGTGTCTTTAATTAGTTACGCGGGGTGAGCAGGATTTTTTGCTCACCCAAAATTCAAATCAGCTTTGAGGTTAACGTAATACTGCTAAATTGGCCGTCTTAACAGACGATGCCAAAATCTCAGTTGTTTCCTGGCAGCATTTTAAGCAACCACGCTGCAAACATATCTTTGTTACGTGAGCAAATAATGACTTTACCCTTACCGGAAAATTTCAATACCATACCTTCACCGCTGGTAACACTGTTGACCAACTGCCCCAATAAACCGCCACTATTTTGAGTCGCGACCGAGATTTCATGATGCAACGCACTGTCCCAGGCAACAACATGGGCGTTATCGATAATAATATCTTTGCCTGGTTCAACATCCAGCACAAAACTGGAACCAAATCCCGATACCGCCAGTTTACCGAAACCGGTTGCTTCGCAGATAAAAAAACCGCCGGTTTGACCGAAAATCGCTGATCCCAAGCGTTGGCTTTTTACGTTTAAATTAACGCTGCTGTCGGCGGCAACAAAAGCACCGTCTGTAATCATATAACTGATATTGCCTACGTCTAAAACTTCTATAGCCCCAGGTAATGTGGGCGATAACAGACAATCGCCATCACCGCGCACAGCTTCAATATGTTGTTGAAAAAATGATTCACCATTGGCCAAACGACGCATTAACGCACTGCCCAAGCCTCCGGTCATTTTGCCTTTAAGTTCCAAAGGGCTTTCCATCATGACCATTGCATTGGATTCGCAATAAATTTTTTCGCCATGTTTTAGACTGACGTGCAGAAAAGGATCGACATCGCCGGTGACTGTGTACTGCGCCATGTGTTTACTCTGAATAGTGGTTCTAAAATAAATTTCTTCAACAAATAATAGATGATATTGATCGACTGATGTTAACCAATATCCAAAGAAATCTCCAAAAGTACGACAGACCAATTAATTCCACTAAAATCTGCCACTAATGCCCTAATTAACATTAGTTCTGAAATAACCAACACCAGCAAAAACAGCATATAAGAAGCCGTGCATCCCTTGTTTAGCTGTTAATATGGCTTTACACCTGTTTTGTTAAACATCAGCGCAAACCGAGTATTTACTAACATACTTCCATGCCTTAAAGATATGAAATATTTCATACATTTAATGGTAATAATTCACAGACAGCGCACTTAAATAAGTTTAGAATTAACCTTGGTTTATTGTTTTGGCCATATACCATAAGGTAATTTATCCTGTTCAATCCTATCAAGATACATTAGAACCAAACTCTAATTCCGTTTAGGATTGAGAATGAAAATTTATTAATGTAATCAGTTTACAAATGGGGGTTATAGCATGGCTTCTGGCGTACCTAAAAACATGTTCACTACGGTAGAAATTCGTAAACATCGCAATACTTTGGCAACTTTTAATGATGCTGCTGCGGATTTTCTTGATTGGATCTATGCCGACCATTTGGCTTTTTATAACAAGTGGGGGGTTTCTAAATACTACGGTAACCGAAAACCCGAACACAAAACCTATGAAAGCCGTGTCAGGCAACTTAAAAAATATGGCAAGCCTACGTTTCTGGCCGACCAACAAGTCGCTACTGCTTGTATCCTGCTGGCGATGCAAGCGGTCGAACACGGCTTAAACGCGACGGGCATGGCAAATACATGGAAAAAAATCAACAACGTTTTAAAAATAGATCAAAAATTCTATGGCACTGACCTCCAGATTATGTTGCAGCAACTGGGCTGGAAACTCTATTACTGGAATCCAGACCCCAGCAAAAATGCCCAATGGGATGAAGAAGACCAGCAGCTTAACCCCCTAAAACCAGGCCGCAAGTGGATGCCAGTGTGGGGTGGGCATGCATTGCGTTACGCTAGCGCTAAAAACAAAGCAACCTATTATGATGCCCATGTTGACAATGCGACCAAATTGGTAGGATTTGGAAAAACACCACCCGCCGACTTCAAAAATGTTGAGATTTTTATTGGTATAGCCCATGCGGGATATCATGTGTTTCCGGGTAGACGCGGTGATGTTGTTGAAGCGCATTCAATGCGAGAAATTATTGCAAAAGACAATATCGAAGTCTCGCCGTTTAATCCCCTGGGTTTAGGGGGCGGCCCACGCTGGACGCGCTCAGAAAAATACCGCTCAGGGTTGATAGCAGTGCCACAGGATTTCTAACCGTGTTGCCAATCCGGCAAAGCCAACACTTTGCGGTAATATTGGCATTTGTTGCGCTGATGAATGGCTGGACACCGCTTGTTAATGCGCGTGGACATCAAAAAATTTATCATGGCGCATGGTTTACCATCCGCTATCCAGAGGAATTCATTCCAAAGGAGTCATTACCAAGCTTTTCCAATGACGGATTTGACAGTGTATTTTTTTTAGAGCCACACGGATTAGTTGAATTTTACGTTTATTCTCCGCAATGGGGCGGCATTGCTTCGGATATCAAACTTATTCCTGCACAAGAAGAATTGATTTCGAAATCAGAGGAAAAAACTAAAAGCCATAAAGTTCTTTGGATCACGCTGGCAGCGAAAGATGGAAGTTACCTTCGCAGCATTGAGGAAAAACAATCAATGGATGGTTCCAGCATGACAGTTTTTTCAATCAAATATTGTGACGTTAACACATTGTCTGCATTTCGTAATGCTTACAAAGACTTCAAACAGACATTAAAACAGTCCACAGATTGAATAGTGCGGAGCAAAGTGACTAGTAAGCTCAATATGTTGGCTAACCACTAAATTGGAAGCCCATATTTTTAACTGTTGAGGGAGAATATTATGCTGAAAAGAGCCATATTAATCGTTCAAAACCACCTGAAAACCTTGGGTATTTTGGTTTTAAATCCGGATGGCATTGCAGGGTCAGCAACGCATGAGGCGGTCATTAAGGCATTGAATGCGCGGCAAAATGAACTGTCCGCTGGCGCTCTGAATTTCTCCCAAGAACGGCGCATAACCATCCTGTTGCAGTTAATTGCTAAAGACAAAAATATTGATGTTGCACCGATTGATGGCTATTGGGGGCCGGTCACTCAAAATGCCTATGAATCACTTGTTCATCTCATTGATCAGGGTAGCTTGCCACCCAATTGGCGTGATGACGAACCCTCCGATGCTAATCCTCATGTGTGGCCACGCGACCGTGGCAGCCAGCAAGAAATGCGGGACTTTTATGGCCAACCTGGAAAACCACCGATCAAACACGTCACCTGCCCTTGGACGTTACGATTAGCCTGGGATACCAATGTACGTGTTTCTCGTATTGGTTGCCACGCAAAAGTAGCCGACAGCCTGGAAAATATTTTACAGCGCATCCACGCGCATTACGGAGAAGCTGAGCTGAAACGACTTCGGCTTGATTTGTTTGGCGGTTGTTTTAATCCAAGAAAAAAACGAGGGGGATCAACATGGTCAGCGCATGCTTGGGCTGTTGCGCTGGACTGGGATCCAACCCATAACCAGCTCAATTGGGGGCGAGACCGCGCTTCTCTTGATGCTGCCAGCTATGATTTTTGGTGGCACACATGGGAAGCAGAAGGCTGGGTTAGCCTCGGACGGTCGAGAAATTATGACTGGATGCATGTGCAGGCGGCACGACTTTAAAGCTAGGCACTATGATAGATTTGGGAGGAGTTATTGCAGCCTGTGTTCATAAGATTCTCGCGTATCGACTTTAAATTCCAAGGCAAGTCCCCCCGCACTTTTAACCACACCCGGTCGATGAGATGTATCAAAATGCAGGTGAAAAAGGCGTAGAACACCCTGACCCAGAAGATCCGCCCCGTCGCCGTGGCAATAAGGCTCGTGGGCATGGCATCTGGGATACTGACCGGCCTCCAATTCTGGGCATCATTGGAAGGGAAAAGGGAAAGTGGCCAAGTCCAATTGGAGGTCAAGCGCAATAGCGCACGGAAAGACCTTGATCCAACCGTACTCAACGCCACGCAATCAGGAGCCACTATCAATACTGATGAATGGGGGGGGCTTACAATCATCTTGCAAAAGCAGATCGCTTACATGTGACGGTTTGCCATACACCAGGTAAACGTGAATGGGCAAGGGATGATGACGGGGACGGTATTCGGAAGGTGCAACCAACACCAGTGAGGGTTTCTGGACAGGACTACGCAACTTCCTACGCCCTTTTCGTGGTGTAAATAAAGTGTTCCTGCAACAATACATAGCTATCCATGAATGGGCTCACAATATCAAAATATGTACCTTGGAATTTTTGAGAATTATGTGTGGCGTCACACAATTCGCCCCATGAGCCGAAAGTTTTTGTGTTCATAATCAAATCTCCATTTTGTCTTATTAGGTTGTTACATTAACAAAAGCATCAACCGTGCCAACTTTTATTTTTATATTTAATATATTGATTTTTAATATAAAATAATTTCATGGAGATTTTTTTTAGAGTAGTTGTCTGTTTATGACTGAATGGGCACTAGAAATTGATAAGAAATTCGACAAATAACGCTTAGCTTGAAGACCACCTTTAAAATCAGATTGTGAAGCACATTGCGAGCACAGGATTTTTAAGTGACATTATTGTTATATCAATATGATTTTTAAATAAAAACCATTAAAAACCCTGTATTTATTTTATTGAGCAAGCTATTTTTTGCATATTTTTAAAGGTGTAAAAATTAGCCATGACGTAAATTTTAAAAAAAGCATGTGTGTAATCGCTAAAATAAATCGTTTAAAAACGGTGAGTTTTCAAATTTTCGGTCGACTCTGTCAGACTTATTTGATGCTTTGAAGCTGTCTTGGTCTTGTATTCTTAAGTGTATTAAACGATAATAGCGTTTCTTTAGCCTTTAGCGCTAAATTAATGGTAATCGTATTGGTCCTCTCGCAACGATACCCTGTGAACCCCGCCAGGTCCGGAAGGGAGCAACGGTAACAGGGGATTCGTGTGCCGGGATGTGGCTGGTACGATTGCCGCCCAAATATGCCTGACTATCTTTCGAGCCTGCAATGAACTACCAGGTTCTTGCCAGAAAATGGCGCCCCCATAATTTCACCGAAGTCGTTGGGCAGTCTCATGTCGTAAAAGCGTTAATGAACGCTTTGCAGCATAATCGCCTCCACCACGCTTATTTATTTACCGGTACTCGCGGCGTAGGTAAAACCACGCTGGCCAGAATACTGGCCAAAGCAATCAACTGTGAAAACCTGCAAGATTTCAATCCCTGTGGTGTTTGCGCTATCTGCCGTGAAGTAGATGAAGGCCGGTTTCTGGATTTAATTGAAGTCGATGCGGCATCGCGCACCAAAGTAGAGGATACCCGTGATTTACTGGATAACGTCCAGTACGCGCCCAATCGTGGTCGTTATAAAGTCTATTTAATTGACGAAGTCCACATGCTGTCCGGTCATAGTTTTAACGCGTTGTTGAAAACCCTGGAAGAACCGCCCGCACACGTCAAATTTTTGTTGGCAACGACTGACCCGCAAAAAATCCCGGTTACCGTCTTATCGCGCTGCTTGCAGTTTAATCTCAAGCAATTGTTGCCGACACAGATTTTCGGTCAAATGAGCACTATATTGGCGCAAGAAGGCATCGCCTCCGATGTCAGCGCATTAAAATTATTGGCGCGTGCCGCCGATGGCAGTATGCGCGATGGCTTAAGCTTGCTCGATCAGGCCATTGTATTCGGCAATGGCAGTGTGCGTGCGGACGATGTGCGCGACATGCTTGGCACGATTGCCCAGCAACCCGTAGAAGACATCCTAACCGCTTTGGCGGCTGGAGATGCCAACGCCATTCTCGATACCATCAGCAGCATTACCGACTTAAGCCCTGATTTTGGCGATGTGTTAACGCAGATTTTGCAGGTCTTGCACCGTATTGCCTTATTGCAAGCCGTGCCGACGGCAATCGATGAGGGTTTTGATGCCGAGATGATGGCTACATTGGCCGCGCAGTTCAGCCCTGAAGATGTACAACTGTATTACCAAATTGCCTTAATGGGGCAGAAAGATTTGGATTTAGCACCTGATCCGCGCAGTGGTTTTGAGATGGTGATGTTACGTATGCTGGCGTTCAGACCGATCGAAGTAAAAACGCTTTCTCATGCTAGCACTGAGCCTACCCAGACAAAACCGATTCCTGCTGTGTTGCAAAAAACGCATGAAGACAATGTCGTTTGGCCTGCATCAATTGCTACAATTACGCCAGCACCGACAAAATTAGCCAGTAATCCTGTTTATGCACCGCAACCTGAACAATCTGCACAGGTACAAGAACCACCGGTTACGCTCGTGCAATCTGCCCCTACGCAATTGACGAATAACTGGATAGATATGATTGCCGCCATGCGCTTGAGTGGTTTGACCCGCGAATTGGCCAATAACTGTGTACTGGAGAGCATTGATGACCAGCAGTGTACGCTGATTATTGATTCCGGCTCAACCAGCATCCGCAGTGCGCGTACCGAAGAAACTTTGCTGAAAGCATTGCAAGCTTATCGGGGTAGCCCACTAAAATTGGTGATTACCGCCAACAAAAACGCAGTGCATACACCGGCCATCCAAAACCTTAAAGACCGTGAAAACCGACAGCAGGCCGCTGTTGATGCCATACATTCAGATACCAATATTCAGGCTTTAAAAGAACACTTCGGTGTCCAGGTGATACCTGGCACTATAGAGCCTCGCTAACATTAAGTGGAGAAAAAATGATGAAAAATGCCTTGGGTAATTTGATGCAACAAGCCCAAAAAATGCAGGAAGATTTAAAAAAAGCCCAGGAAGAATTGGCAGCCATGCAGGTTGTTGGTGAATCCGGTGGCGGCTTGGTGCAAATCACCATGAGCGGTAAACGTGAGGCCAGAAAAGTGGTGATCGATCCGTCTTTAGTTGGTGAAGATCGGGATATGCTCGAAGATATGGTCGCCGCCGCAATTAACGATGCCGTCAATAAAGTAGGCAAAATGAAAAAGGAAAAAATGGCTTCCGTAACAGCAGGGTTGCCGATTCCTCCCGGTTTTCAAATGCCTTTCTGATATGCAGAAAAAAGGCCTATTACACCAGGTTATTCAGCATTTGTGCTGTTTACCCGGCGTAGGGCCAAAAACAGCACAGCGCATGGCGTTTCAGTTACTGCAACGCAATCGTGATAATGCCAAAGCCTTGGCTGAAATACTGTTGAAAGCACTGGCTGAAATTGGCCATTGCCAGCAATGTCGTACCCTGACTGAACACACACTGTGTGAAATTTGTGTGGATGCCTCACGCGATACGACAACATTGTGCATCGTCGAATCTCCTGCCGATGTATGGACGGTAGATCAGGCTACGGTATTTACGGGACGCTATTTTGTTTTGCACGGACATTTATCGCCGCTGGATGGCATAGGCCCTGATGAACTGGGGCTCGATGAACTTGAACGGCTATTAGCCAAAGGCGAAGTAAAAGAGCTGATTTTGGCGACCAATTCCACCCTGGAAGGCGATGCAACCGCCTATTTTATCGGCGAACTGGCGACAAAACACAAAGTGCAGGCCAGCCGTTTAGCATCTGGTGTACCTATGGGCGGCGAGCTTGAGTTTATTGATCGCGGCACTTTGTCGCACGCGTTTAAGGGGCGACGCAAAATTGAATGAATATCCCCTAAAATGAAGGTAAGTCATGAGCCTATCACCCGTATTACTACAAGCCAGCGAGCTTGGTATTCGCCTTGAAATCGTCAACGGCCTGCACATTTTGGAGGCACAACCTGTTTGTTTATCGCCATCAAAAACATATCGAGCGAATTGTTCAAGGTATAACGAAAGCAGAGACGGCTGAATCAGCATGTGAATGTGTTCATGCCGTAGATGTATGTGTGCAATTTCCTACCGGACTAAAACGTCCCAACATCTCGATCTTTTGCCGGGAGCCTAGCGAAGAAGAGCAGGATTCAGCCTTAACCATGATTCCAGAAGCCATCATTGATGGTGGTCAGTAAAGGCTATGAAGCCAAGGACTTGGAAATTGGCCCACCGTTTTACCTGTCCCAAGGTGTTAAAGACGTGGTCGTATTTGATCCTCTCACTTTGATGGTTCTCCATGTTCGCAAAGATAGAACCACGCGGCAAGTATCTCCTGTTGTTATCGCGTTGGAGTGTGGTTGTCAGCTGTTGGTATAATTGTCGGCTCATTAATTTTCATTGATAGGGGTAATCATGACAGATTGTTTGTTTTGCAAAATGACCACTGGCGACATCAAGCCAGATGTGGTTTATGAGGATGATACTGTGCTGGCGTTTCGGGACATTAGCCCACAAGCCCCCGTGCATGTGTTGATAATTCCTAAACGCCATATTGCCACCTTGAATGATCTCGACGATACCGAATTGGCCGGACGATTATTGTGTACAGCCGCTATTATCGCCAAACAGGAAGGCATCTCTGAGCAAGGTTACAGGACAGTATTTAACTGTAACCAACACGGTGGTCAGACCGTGCATCATTTGCATTTGCATGTTTTGGGTGGACGGCAATTGGCTTGGCCACCCGGTTAATGGGCGTTAATCTACTGCCCGACTTTATCCGTGAGCATTACGAAATCCACGAATGGAAACATGCGTGCGCCATCTTAAAGGAAGATTTTCCAGAAGAATGGCAAGACATCATCGATGTGCTGTCGGAATTTCGTTTGTACAAAAGTTGGATTACCAACCCTGGCGGCAGCAAGTCGCAAATATCGGGTTTTATCGACACTTATCTCTATAACCGGCACTGGCAGGAAAAGCAGTTTAAAACCCAGGTGGTGGTCGATGAACATAAAATCGACACGCCGACCCACAAGGTCGACTGCTTTAAAAACCGTGTCGCCGTTGAAATCGAATGGAACAATAAAGATCCGTTTTTTGATCGCGATCTCAACAATTTCAGGCTGTTGTTTGATCTGCGGGCGATCAGCGTCGGTGTCATTATTACCCGCTGTGATGAATTGCAAGATGTATTTAAAACGTTAGGGCGTGGCGCGTCGTATGGTGCGTCGACGACCCATGTCGGTAAGCTGTTACCGCGTATTGAAGGGGGCAGTGGCGCAGGTTGTCCGTTGTTAATTATTGGAATATCCAAAAAATTGTATATTGAGGACGAGTAAACATGAGCGCTTCTGATGACCTGCTGCAAGCCGTAGGCAAGCAAAAATTTGCCACGGTGCTGGCCGATCCGCCTTGGCAGTTTGAAAACCGCACCGGCAAGATGGCACCGGAGCATAAACGCTTGCAACGCTATCCGACGATGGCTTTGCAGGCGATCAAAGATTTGCCGGTAGAAGCGATTGTTGCCGATACCGCGCATCTGTACCTGTGGGTACCTAATGCGTTGCTGGCAGAAGGCATGCAGGTGATGGAGCATTGGGGTTTTACTTATAAGACCAATTTGGTGTGGTATAAAATCCGTAAAGATGGCGGGCCTGATCGGCGCGGGGTGGGATTTTATTTTCGCAATGTCACCGAGATTATTTTGTTTGGTGTACGCGGCAAAAATGCCCGTACTTTGCAGCCAGGACGAAGCCAGGAAAATATTATTGCCACCCGCAAGCGTGAACACAGCCGTAAGCCGGATGAGCAATATGATTTGATAGAAGCCTGTAGCCCAGGGCCGTTTGTTGAGTTGTTCGCTAGGGGGCCACGGCCTAACTGGTTTGTCTGGGGCAATCAGGCCGAAGACTATACACCGAATTGGGATACCTATGCCAACCATTCGCAGTCTGCGGTTGTGCAATCGACGGTGATGCCGTTTCAGCGTAATATGAAGAAATAGTATTTTTGCTGCCAATGCCCATTTAACTTTTCGACAGATAGATTTATTGTATGGTAAAAAACGAAGAGAATAAAAATCATGGGTTTTGGTTTATTGCGAACCTGGTTTTTGGCCTGCTTATTCTGTCCAATAGCCTTGTGCTATGGGTGGGTTGGGTATGGTTTTACAACAGCGATATGAAAGTTTGGTGGCTAGTCAATTTGTTGTTTTACGTGGTTATTGACCTTGTGTACGCTGTCGTTTTTACAACAGCCATACGGGCGGCACGTTATGTTAATATCAAAGGCGTGTTCATTTACAATGCCTTATTAGCTGTGCTGTTATTTTTAAATGGCTACTGTGGTTATTATTATCGTAACAAAATCGATTCGCTGGCGGTATATTCAGGCAACGTTAAAGTCACTGTATTTCAGGAAATTATACTCAGCAATACCGTATGGATGTGGCTATATGGCGTGTTTTTGTCGGGTGCTATTGCACTGTGGTTAATTCAAAATCAACGGCACGAATTGGCCAGTCGCATGTCGGTGCTGTTGGCGCATTTGTTAAAGTGGGAATATCAATCAGAACGGCGTGGCGGTAGTTGGAAAGATACCATTCGCACGCAGCGGCAAAGAATTGCATTGTGTATCCGTAAAACGTCAAGTCTAAAAGTATCGCTAACTGATGCTGATTGGCAAGCCGATGTATGGGATGATGCGGTGGATGATGCCATAAAAGAAACCGGTATTGCCCGCAAGGTATTTCCTAAAGCTTGCCCTTGGTCTAATGAACAGATTATGTCCCAAAACTTTTACCCTGACTGAAAAATCTGTTTAACCCGTTGTGCAAACGTTATCCGTGTAATGATTTTTTGTCCACGGAAAACACAAAAAGCACGAAAAAGAATGGCGGCGACTTGATTGAATTAGAAATTAATTTACAAATTCCCATAGAAATTCTTTCCGTGTCTTTTGTGTTTTCCGTGGACACATAAAATTATTTTAAATCAGTGTGTTATTAGGTAACCACCCACCATGCCAGAATTACCTGAAGTTGAAACCGTCTGCCGTGGCGTTGCCCCGCATATTACTGGTCGAATTATTCAGCATGCGCTTGTACGCCAACCACGGCTGCGCTGGCCTGTATCTGAAAATCTAAATAATATAGTCAGTGGATTGGCCATACAATCAGTTAGTCGACGAGCAAAGTATTTGCTGTTTACAACGGACAAAGGCACGTTGCTCATCCATTTAGGCATGTCCGGCAGCTTACGGATAGTCACCAGCCAGCAAGACGTTAAAACCCACGATCATATCGATTTTGTCTTTGCCGACAATATCATCATGCGTTACAACGACCCACGCCGCTTTGGTGCGGTGTTATGGACAGCCGAACCGATTAACGAACATAAGCTACTCAAAGATTTGGGGCCAGAACCACTGTTGGCCGATTTCACTGGCGAATATCTGCACGTTCGAGCCAAAAACCGCAAAGTACCGGTCAAGTCGTTCATTATGGACAGCCACGTTGTCGTCGGTGTCGGCAATATTTATGCCAATGAAGCCTTGTTTATGGCCGGTATTCATCCGCTCCGACATGCTGGCCAGATTACTTTGGCCGAGTATGAAAAACTGGCCGACTGCATTTGCACAGCGTTGGCCAACGCCATACAGCAAGGCGGCACAACCTTGCGCGATTTCGTCAATGAAGCCGGAAAGCCTGGCTATTTTCAGCAACAATTACGGGTTTATGGTCGCACTGGCTTGCCGTGTATGCAGTGCCAGAATACCTTGCAGGAAGTCAGGTTGTCGAACCGCTCTACCGTGTTTTGCAACGATTGCCAATTGTAAAAATCCAGATAAACCCTTGCCTTAACATCTTAAATAGCTATAATTGCCGCCTGCTTTAAGGTTCCGTAAGGTTTCACCACCTGAGGATTAAACGGGAAGTCGGTTAAGTTTTACCCAATCCGACGCTGCCCCCGCAACGGTATGTCAGTAAAGAATCATCTAGTGCCACTGTGTCTTACATGGGAAGGTGATGGTTCAGGCAATCTACACAGAGTTGCCACTGATAAGCCCGGAGACCTGCCTGTAAGCATATTCGGCATAGCGGAGGGCTGTGTTACGAAGGAAGTCGGCTTCATGTCGGCTTGCGTCTTCGTCTGCCCCCCGTTGTGATTTAATCACTGTCATGCGCGGGCGGCGCAGAAGTCAACCATGAAAAAAATTCTCTTCAGTTCGTTATTATTCACCGGTGTTAACACACCCTTCGTACACGCACAAACCAATACCGACCAAGCTTCAATAGACTTGCCAGAAATGGTGGTTACCGCAACGCGTTCGGTAACGCCTAAAAAACAGCTGTCGGCGGCATCTACCGTTTACACCCGTAAAGATATTGAACGCCTGCAGGCCAAAACCTTTCCTGATCTGTTGCGCGGCACCACGGGTATCGATATGACCCAGCAAGGCGGCGACGGCAAGACGACCAGCGTGTTCATGCGCGGTACAGATTCCAAGCAGCTCCTGGTGCTGATTGATGGGATTAAAGTGGGTTCGGCGACATTAGGCGGCACACCCTTTGAATTTATTCCGATTGACCAGGTTGAGCGGGTGGAAATCATTCGCGGGCCACAATCCAGCTTATACGGCTCCGAAGCCGTTGGCGGTGTTATCCAGATTTTTACCCGTAAGGGAGGGGATTCAAAAAAACCTAGGGTTACCCTGGATGCAGGCGGCGGCAGTTACGATACGCTCAAGGCATCCGGTACCATCAGCGGTAAGCTGAACAACACCTGGTATACGGCAGGCGCTTCACATTACAACACCCAGGGGTTTAGCACGCAGCCACGGGTGAACAACCCCTTTGGCGGCCCTCCATTAGACCAACCCGATCACGATGCTTATTACAATACTGCGGTTAATGCCCGTGTCGGCCACCGTTTCGACAATAATGCCGAGTTGGAAGCCTCCTTCATGCGTTCGCAAGGCCGTAACGATTATGATGCCCAGCTTGAGGATAAAACACTATTTATCAATCAAGTCGCTGCCTTGACAGGCAGCATGAATGTAGTGGACAACTGGCGCACTACCTTACGCCTAGGGCACAGTTTTGATGACAATAGTCAATTTGCTCCGCAGGCGCATGACAAGGGTTTTGTGTCGCGCTTTTATACCCAGCGTTGGAACACCAGTTGGTTAAATGAGATTGCAATTAATGACAACCATCAATTAATGGCAGGGGTAGATTTCCGGCTGGATGAAAATGCGGGCTCTGATATTAATGGTGCCGCTGTACCTAATGACAACACTAACCAATACCGCGAAAAATCCCGTTATGATGTCGGCGTGTTTGGTGAATACCACGGCCAGTTGCTGGACAACCATTTTGTTAACGCCTCGGTACGCTGGGATAAAAACGAGCGGTCCGGAAACTATGTGGCAGGCAATGTTGGCTTACGTTCAAACTGGTCTTACGGACTGAGTACGTTCGCTAATTTTGGCAATGGTTTTAAAGCCCCCTCGTTTAATGACCTGTATTGGCCTAATGCGGGCAACCGTTTTTTAAAACCCGAAGAGTCCATGTCTGCGGAGATAGGCCTGGCGGGCAAGCATAGCAACGTGCAATGGGAGCTGCGTGCCTACCACACTAATTTGGACAACCTGATTAACTGGGCACCTGCGCCCACGCAAACTGATCCTTTCAGATGGATTCCATCCAATGTTGATAAGGCTGAAATTCAGGGTATCGAAGCTGAAATCAGCACTCAAATACTGGGCTGGAATGGCAAGCTGAATATGAATATTCTCAGTCCTGAAGACCGTAAGACCAACAAGCGCCTGCTACGCCGTGCCGATAAAACCTTGTCGTTTGACTTGTCGCGCTCGTTTGGCCAATTTGATGTGGGGGGCACTGTATTGGCGCAAGACCACCGTTTTGATGATGCCGCCAATGCCGTTAAAGTGGCCGGTTACGTAACGGTTGACTTACGTGCCGCCTACCATTTTGATAAGCACTGGCTGTTAAGTGCCAAACTAAACAACCTGTTAGACAAACAATATCAAACGGTTGATGCCTACAATACCGCAGATAGAAACTTCTTTATCTCAATCCATTATAATAACTAAGTTCGCCTGTTTTCACGTTCACAATTAACGGGGATAGCGCACTTTATTGCTGAGGTATCCATTGCATACCGCATGGATACCTTCTAAGATAGCTGTGTTATTTACTCACTGAGCGAGGCTAACATGGCTAAAGAAGTACAAATGTCGATCAAAATGGAATCAGAATTGCGTGACCAGTTTATGGGGCTAGCGGCCAGTAAACATCGGCCAGCGGCGCAGATTATCCGTGATTTGATGCGACTTTATATAGAAAATAATGAAACACCAAATGCTTTGACCGCTGAAACGATTCGCAAGTGTCGTCGAGGTGAAGAGGTATTCAGTGCCACCAGCGCGGAAGACCTGTTTAAGCAATTGGGTATTTGATGCATTTGCCAAAATATACCAATCGCTTCAAACGTGACGTGAAACTCGCGGAAAAGCGCGGCAGGAATATGAGCAAATTGCGTGAAGTTATCGGTTTGTTGTTGGCTGGCCAACCTTTACCGCCTGTGCTGAATGATCATCCACTGAAAGGTGAATGGAAAACTAGTCGGGATGTTCATATCGAACCCGATTGGGTGTTAATTTACAGTATAGATGGCAACATAGTTTACTTTGAACGTACTGGCACACATTCCGATCTTTTTGATCAATAACAAAAACACCATAGAGAAAACCATGAATATAAACCGCTATCTAAAAGCCGACTACCTACCCATTCCCTTAATTGCAGCTATGGTATTAACGCGCTTCCACCACTTTGGCGATGTCTTGCATTTGCCGGATGCGTCCTTAGCGGTGTTTTTCTTTGCCGGATTTTTCCGTAAAAAAATGTTGCTAGGCTTTTTATTGGCACTGGCCGCGTTAATTGATTATGTGGCAATCTCCAATGGCACCAGCAGCTGGTGTGTTACGCCTGCTTATGTGTTTTTGATTCCTACTTATGCAGTCATGTGGTACGCAGGGCGTTATTGTTCAACTATGACTGCCATGAAAGGCACAGAAGTAACCCTGTCCGTAGGCGCTATGGGCTTACTGGCGCTGGCAACCTCGCTGGCTTTTGTGATTTCCAATGGCAGTTTTTATGTGTTTTCAGACCGTTATACCGAAATGTCATGGCTGCAATATCTGGATCGCGTCGTGCATTACTATCCTTTGTACATGAGTTCTACCTTAATCTACGGCATAGTCGGTTATGCGCTGGTTAAATTGATTAAAGCTGTGGTAGCGACACAAGATGGCCGCAAAACGGTTTGATGAGCTTATCCGTTTTTAACTGAAGAAATCACCGGGGAGCCGCATCTTCCCGGTGAGTATTGGTGAACAACAACGTATTGTGGGACTAGTTGTTGTGGATGTTTCCGGCTTTACCGGATGCTTTGTGACATTGACTGATGGTTTGCATCAACTCCATTACATCTTATCTCCTGGTTTGGGTGCGCCATAAGTTGACGATTTCATCAACATCCAGATAATCAAGGCCATCCTGCCAATGGGTGAAGTAATCAACATCGTTACTCTTGGGTTCTGGATTGGGGCGATAAATTTGCACACGCATCGGTAAAGGCGTGGCTTCACCCAAGACCAAAGCCTCTCCTCTACCCAAAGACGTAAGGATGTCGGTTAAATCGCCTTCGGCATCAGGAACCAAACCTTTAATATAAGCCTGATCTTCCGGATTGGTAGTACGTAAACAAATAAAAGAACTGCACTGCGCCAGCATGGTTTCCGATAATTCGGTAGGCCGCTGACTGACAACACCAATCGAAACGCCGTATTTACGGCCTTCCTTGGCGATACGTTCCATCATTTTTTTGGTGCCTTCAAACTGTCCGCCCTGCTCTCTTGGGATATACGCGTGGGCTTCTTCACAAATCAGCGTGATGGGAAATTCCCGCCGCTTGGGATTCCAGTAATTGAATTCATACACCAGACGGCCAATTTGCGAACACACCGCCGGCCTAACGCCAACCGGCACAGAACTCAAATCCACCACCGTAATATTGGCTTTATGGTCGCCGCCACCGACGATCTGGCGCAAGATGCCCGCCATACTTTCTGAACTGGTAAATTTTTTGGGTTTTAACAAAAAATCATAACGCACATCATTAAAGCGGCTTTGCATTCTGATCATAAATTCGTCAAATTGCCCAAACAACGCGCCATGCACTTTACCGAATTCCTTCATTTCTTCATTGGCGGCTTTAAATTGCTTATACAATTCCATCAAGGAAAAATAAATGGGCGTGTCGACCGTCACTGACGTTAAACCTATGCGCTTGGCTTCTTTGCGTTTGAGTTGCTGAATAATTTCACGCATATACGATTTTTGCATACTACTGCCGGGATCGTAGCGATCAATAAACAAATCGACCAGCTCGGCATAGGTCATCAACCAATACGGCATTTCCATTGCGGTGGCATCAATATAATTCACCTGATCCTCTGCAAAAGCGGATTGCAGATGGCCATTGCTGTCTTTCCAGCAATATTCACCGTGTAAATCCAGCATGATGATATGTGCATGCGGCATGGCTTTAATGGCGTTTTGAATAATACTGGTGACGGCCCAGGATTTGCCTGCGCCAGATTGACCAATAATGGCAAAGTGGCGACCGAAAAATGTCCGAGGATCAAGGCTGACGTGATATTCCTTGTGCGAGGCGAGCTGACCGACAAAAAAACGGTAATCGCTGAATTTTGAGAAAATCGCGTTGATTTCGTTAAGGCCAACGGCATAGACTTGTGCGCCGGGGGTTGGAAATTGGCGCACACCGCGAATAAACCGGTTTTCTGCGTCGATTTCGCCCACCGGAATTAAAGCGATAAAGCGCTCCGATTGACGCGTGCCATGCGTAAAATGATCTTTTTCCCATATTTTAGACACCAATGCCAATAGGCTAATGCGAGCTTGACGGACAACGACGTAGCTGCCGATACCACCGGCCAGCATTTCGTCATTGCCTATAGTCAGCATGGGTAAATTGGTGGTGTATTGTTCAGTGATTCTGGCATCCATGCCATCGCCGCGTACTTCACAGACGTAAGCGATTAAATTGGTGAGGTGATTTTCAGACATAACGCGGCTAAGTTTGATGAAATAGTCATAAGCTTAGTCGATTTTTGGATTCTGATATTAGGCTTGCTGGATTATGGGGCACGATGTCTATAGATGATAGCGGTTTGGGTGGTTAGCGTGGTTAAGAAAAAATAGTAACTACTCAGTAGATGTTAAAAAATGTCCACGGAAAGCACAAAAGACACAAAAGTTTTTCGGTAGTCATTCTTTTTGCGAAAAACCATCGACATTTTTCCGTGTTTTTTGTGCTTTCCGTGGATAGATAAAAACGCTGTACCCTATCTTTGAAAGGCTGAGTAGTTACAAAAAATAAGATAAAATTTTTGTAATCTCAAACAGTTCCGTGCTATCGCCGTGGAATTCATTCTCGCGTTGTGCAAGAGGCGACGGGGCTTCATAAAGCTGCGTTCCTTTAGGATTAGATGGGGCGAAAACGATAATGACGCGCTGAGATTATTCTAAAGTTTAAGTCACTCATTATTCCAATATTTGCCATTGGTATCACGAAACGTGCTGATCCACGAGCCACTGTTTTCTGTATTGATAGTGATAGCGCCACTGTGGGCAGTATTAAATATTTTTGCCTTGCTTTGCTGATAGCGAGATAGTACATCGGGATGCGGATGGTGAAATTGATTTAAATAACCGGCAGGAATAATAATGCTATCTGGTGCAACAGCGTTTAAAAATGCCAGCGTCGATGAGGTTTTGCTGCCATGATGTGGCGCAAGCAATACATTTGCCTTCAGCTTTTCGCCATAACGTGAAACCAATTGTTGTTCAGCAATGGCTTCAATATCACCGGTCAATAATACCGAACCTTGTTTTGAATCGATGCGTAATACACAGGAATTATCATTGTCAGACTCAAATACATGATCCGGTGCTAACACGGTAAATTTCACCTCATCCCATAGCCAGGATTGTCCAGCCATACAGGCAGTGGGCTTATACGCGCTCAATTGTGCAGGAACGCTGGTGATAACCTGTGCCGTCGGTACGCTATTGAGCAAAGTTTCCGCACCGCCGATGTGGTCACTATCGCCATGACTGATCATCACTGTGTCTAGTTTATCGACTTGCTGGCTGCGTAAAAATGGCAATAGCACGGTTTGGCCGCTGTCAGTGCCGGAATTGTATTTAGGCCCCGTATCGTAAATCAGCCAATGCGAGGCCGTTTGTACCGCTACCGCCAAACCTTGCCCGACATCGAGTACAGTCATGTTAATGTGGCCAGTTTTGGGTAACTGTGTTTTGGTAAATACCAGCGGCAATAGCATGACAATGCCCAAACCTCTTGCTGGCATACCGATTGGTGCAAGCAGCAATAACACGGCAGGCACAGCAAACATGAATACCCAAGGCGAGGGCGCGGTATGGTTTAAGGTGGCAAACGACAAGTCGGCGAGTTGTACCAAAACCCAGATTAAACCTTGCAATACGGTATCGACCAGCCAAAACAGCGGCACAGCCAAGCTTGATGATATGGGCAATAAAAGGGTTGCCACCAAAGCTACCGGCACAACCAAAACTTCAATAACCGGTACAGCAATAAAATTGGCAATCGGTGCAATCAACGATATTTGTTGAAAAAACACCAATAATAACGGCGATAAACCTAACGAGGTCGCCCAGTTTACTTTGAGCGTTCCCAGAAGAGTACCCGGCGTTTTTAAACGGGCGCTGATGGTATAGATAATCAACGCGACAGCCAGAAATGACAGCCAGAAGCCGGGTGATAAAACCGCCAATGGATCAACGATTAAAATGACCATCATGGCAACGGCCAGCGTATTAAACGGACGGTTGTTGCGTTGCAGGATAATCGCCGTCATGGCGATAGCCAGCATAATCATGGCGCGTTGGGTGGGTACGGTAAAACCCGCTAAAGCCGAATACAACAGGCCAAACAGTAGTGAAGCAAAAGCCGCCGTTTTTTGCGGCGACCACGCCAGCAATCCCGTTCGCGCCCAAAATTTCAGCGTTAGCAAATAGACCAGGCCTGCAACCAGGCCAATATGCGAACCGGAAATAACAAACAAATGCGTAGTGCCGGTTTTTCGAAAAATATCCCATTGTGCTTGGGTTATGCTGTGGCCATCGCCTAAGGTTAAAGCTTTTATCAGGCCTAAGTTTGGATTATTCGGCAAAGCTCGTGCTAGCAGATCGGTAATAGCTTGTCGCCAGATGGAAACATGGCTCCAGGCTACATCACGCGACAATAATACCGGCATCGGTTGCTTGCGGACAGAGCCAGTCGCGCCTATTCCCTCGGTAAACAGCCAGCGTTCATAATCAAAAGCACCAGGATTTAAAGTGCCGTGTGGGCGTTTTAACTTGATGGTAAATGCCCAGTGCTCACCCGCTTTAACGGGATGTTCAACGTCATACCAGCTTAATCTGATTGTGGCCGGTAACGGAACGCTGGATTCAGTAATGCAAAAATTAAACCGCACACCTTTTTCGTTTTGCTCCGGTAGTTCACAGATATAACCTTTAACAGGAATTTCTATGCTTTCCAGTTGCTTAGGCAATTGGTCGGCTAATCGCACCGATGCAAAAAGGATTGCCCATAGCACACCGACGCTAAAACATAGACACAGCCAATAGCGTCGCCATACAATAACAGCAACAGCGAATATGCCGCTGTAGAGCCAAGGATTTTCCGGTAACATGGAAAACTGTTGGACGAATAATAATCCCGCTAAAAATGACAGCGTGGCAAAAATCATGGCATATTGTTGTGTTTTTTGCGCTGAGCAGCGGATAAGTCTTAGTAGATAGATAACCTAATTTATAGACCATTATGGCAAAAGAATTTATACAAAAAATGTTGGATCGGTTTGTGCCTAATCCTGATGTGATAAAACACCATAAAAGCTTGCAATTTTTAGGGGATAAATTGCACGATCCTAATTTGTGGCATTTGAGTCGTCGGTCTATATCTATGGCGTTTGCGGTCGGTCTTTTTTGTGCCTGGATTCCAACGCCAACGCAGATGGCATTTGCGGCGATGGGAGCGATCTATTTTCGTGCCAATTTGCCTATTTCTGTGGTCCTGGTATGGATAACCAACCCGATAACCATGCCGCCGTTGTTTTATTTTGCCTATCGGGTGGGGTTGTCGTTTATGAATCTGGAATCACCCAGTGATAATTTTAAGTTTTCGCTGGAGGGTATGTGGTCTGGCTTGGGCGATGTTTGGCAACCGTTTTTGGTGGGCTGTTTGATTATGGGAATTACCTGCTCTACAGCGGGATACCACGGTATGCGTTACTTTTGGGCGCAGCAAATCCATAAAAAGTGGGAAGAGCGCAAAGCTAAAAGGAGCAGTAAACTGTAATCATCGCTTTAAGTTACGCAGCTCATGACGAGTTTGTCGAACCATGAGTGGCGGGCTTAATCGTCCGCCCTTCGATGAAATCAAATATAAAGACAAGGCTCCAACTCTTGCTCATTTTACTTTAAGTAAGCTACTCGATTAGGGGTCAACTTTAATTGCCAATCGTTTTAACAAACGATGAAAATTACCCCTGTCCAGCCCTAGTATGCGTGCCGTAGCGGCCATATTGCCATGCTGTTCTGTCAGATGTTGCTCAATAAGTTGGCGCTGAAAATCATCGACAGAATTTTTAAAATCTACCGATAGAGTTGGGGTTATTGCTGAGATTGTTGCAATCTTGGTGTGGGGATAATTTAGCTGCTCCAGTGGTTTCGGCACTATATCCAGATAGGCCATGGAAATGGTTATAAAAGGCGCTTGACGGTTTTCTTGAGCAGCTGATTTTAGAGCTGCCCGACTGAGCAAATGCTCCAGTTCGCGAATGTTGCCTGGCCACGGGTAGTTTAACAAAGCATTCTTAGCTTCCTGATCCAGGCGTAATTTTTTAATGCCCAGGCGCTGCTGATTTTTTTCCAGAAAAGCCCCCGCCAGTAATAACACGTCTTTGCCACGCTCCCGCAATGTTGGAACATGCATCGGATAAACGGCCAAACGGTGATAAAGATCGGGGCGAAACAGTCCATCTGCAACTTCTTGCTGTAGATTACGATTAGTCGCGGCAATGATACGCACATTGACTTTAATGGATTTGTCACTACCCACACGCTGTATCTCGCCATTTTGCAAAGTGCGCAATAATTTAGCCTGAATAGACAGCGGCAATTCACCGATTTCATCCAAAAAAAGCGTACCGCCATTAGCCAACTCAAACTTGCCCGCTCGCTCACTGACGGCCCCTGAAAACGCGCCTTTGGTATGGCCAAATAATTCGCTTTCGGCAATATTCTCAGGCAAGGCCGCGCAATTGACGTACACGATGACTTGGTCAGCACGATTCGATTCAAGATGAATGCGCCGGGCAACCAGTTCTTTACCTACCCCCGTTTCGCCCAGGATTAAAACTGCCAGTTCCGAGGGGGCAACGATAGAAATTTCATTGCGTAATTTACGCATACATTCGCTGTCGCCGATCATGTCATTATCAGTATTTTCTTTGAATAATGTTTGGGTCACATAACGCACCTTCTGTTCCAAAGAGATGATCAGCTCCGCAGCTTTTACCGTAGCGGCAGTCAGGCTGATAAAGGTGTTGAGACGTATTGGATCAATATTGTCAAACGTGCCAGGCATCAGCGCATCCAGCGTTAAAACGCCCCAGGGTGCGCCATCAATCAACAGCGTAACACCCATGCAATCATGCACCAGTAATTGGTCGTTATCGGAGTCAATGAGCCCATCGTAGGGATCGGGAAGGTCGGAATCCGCAGCAAAGCGTATTGCTTGCTCAGAAGCTAAAATTAGCGCCAACCGCGGATGTTCATTGACCATAAAGCGCCGTCCCAAGGTGTCTTCCGATAACCCGTTGACTGCCAGCGGTATCAGGCAATGGTTTTCAAATTTGAGTAGCGCAGACGCATCACACGGGAAATTCTGACACAAGTGCTGCAACAAACGTTGGTAACGTTGTTCGGCTGACATGTGTGTGGACAGGTCGGCAACAATGGAAATTAACGAGGTAAAAAATAGACTTGTTGTTGTCATAATGATAGCACTGATGTCAATTAAACAACCTAAACTGGATGTCAATAAAACAACATTATCTTGATTCACTCAGGAAAGCCAAGGTTTTTTTAATTGGCATAGTACATGCTTATACCTGTTTAATGAAAGTAATATCATTCACCTAAAAACAGTGGCCGTGCATGAAATTACTTAAGACTGCTTTTAAGTTGCCCAAAACGTAATAATTTTATTGGCCTCAAGGAGAACCCCCCAATGTTTTGTTATCAATGTGAACAAACTGACCGTTCTAACCCTAGCAGTGGTTGCGCTACAGCCAAAGGCATGTGCGGCAAAGATGCTACGACTTCTGATTTACAGGATTTATTGGTTTACGCCGTTAAAGGAATTGCCCAGTACACCAAACTCGCGCGTGCCCTAAATGTCCAGGATAATGCCGCCGACGAATTTATTTTATATGCCATGTTTACTACCCTGACCAACGTAAACTTTACGGCCACCCGCTTTGTTACCCTGTTACAAGAAGCCGCTCAGATACGGGATCGTGTTAAAGCAAGCTATAACGCCGCAGCACTGGCAATCGGTAAAATACCTCAAGAGCTGAAAGGACCTGCGACTTGGCAGCCCGTTGCTGATATGGACGGGTTGCTCAAACAGGCCGCTGATGTGGGTATCAATGCCGGAATAGAGCAAGTGGGTGCGGATATTATCGGTCTGCGGTCATTGGTACTTTACGGCTTGAAGGGTGTTTGTGCCTACGCTCACCATGCTTATGTATTGGGCAAGGAAAGCGATGAAATTTACGCTGGCGTTGAAGATGCGCTGGATTTTCTCAGCTCAGACCCTACCGATGTCGATGCCTTATTAAACCAGTCTTTAGCACTGGGTATCTTGAACCTTACCGTAATGGCGTTATTGGATGAAGCTAACACTGGCAGTTTTGGTGCCCAACAGCCCACACAAGTCAATGTTATGCCTGTTAAAGGCAAGGCTATTTTGGTTTCCGGCCACGATCTTGGTGATTTGGCGGCGTTGCTGGAGCAAACCAAAGATTCAGGGATCAATATTTATACCCATGGTGAAATGCTGCCTGCACATGCTTACCCAAAGCTCAAAGCTTATCCGCATTTGGTTGGCAATTACGGCGGTGCCTGGCAAGATCAACAAAAAGAATTTGCTGAATTCCCCGGCGCAATCTTGATGACATCCAACTGCATCATTGAACCTAAACCCCAGTATCGCCAGCGTATTTTTACCGCCGGGCCTGTCGGCTGGCCGGGTGTGCGTCATATCAGTGACAAAAATTTTGCTCCCGTCATCCAGGCCGCTAAAGCATTGCCTGGTTTTAAAGAAGCTGCAAGTGAAAAGTTGATTACTGTCGGTTTTGGCCGGGATGCAGTGTTGGGCGTGGCTGACAAAGTGATTGACGCAGTCAAGTCCGGTGCCATTCGTCATTTCTTTTTAGTTGGCGGCTGTGATGGTGCTGCGCCTGGCCGTAATTATTACACCGATTTTGCCGAACAGGCTCCACAGGACACCGTGGTAATGACTTTAGGCTGCGCCAAATACCGCTTTAACCAGCATGATTTCGGCGACATAGGCGGCATTCCACGTTTACTGGATTTAGGGCAATGCAACGACACCTACTCAGCGATTAAAATTGCCACCGCGCTGGCGGATGCCTTTGAATGTGGCGTGAACGAGCTGCCCCTGTCTCTGGTCGTGTCATGGTTTGAACAAAAAGCCGCCGCCGTGTTGCTGACCCTGCTGGCGCTGGGTATCCGCAATATTCGCCTAGGCCCCACATTGCCCGCCTTCCTGACACCTAATCTGGTGCAGGTGCTGGTGGATAAGTTTGGCCTGC
>NZ_FUKJ01000191.1 GCF_900163745.1 Crenothrix polyspora | reverse complement strand
ACCTAAAATAACGTAACTTTTATTTGATGGAGCAACTCATCATGTCATCACCCAAACTCAACCTGTTCTCGTTTTCGGGGAACATTAAAATCCTGCACATGACGTGGATAGCGTTCTTTATCAGCTTTGTCGTGTGGTTTAACCATGCGCCGTTAATGCTGTCAATTGCCAAAACGCTTAATCTCAGCCAGCCGGAAATAAAAACCATCCTCATCTTAAACGTGGCGCTGACCATTCCGGCACGTATCATCATTGGCATTCTGGTAGATAAATTTGGCCCTAAACGGACGTATTCGACTTTGCTGGCGCTAGGTAGTATTCCCTGCTTTATGTTCGCCACGGCAGACAGCTTTCAAGAGCTGGCGCTGGCGCGATTTTTAATGGGCTTTATTGGTGCGGGCTTTGTTATCGGCATCCGCATGGTGGGCGAATGGTTTCCGGCCAAGCAGGTAGGTATTGCTGAAGGTATCTATGGTGGCTGGGGTAATTTTGGCTCGGCCGCTGCCGCTATCGCGTTGCCATCGCTTGCGCTAATGTTTGGCGGCGATGAAGGCTGGCGTTATGCCATAGCCTGTACGGGTGTAATCTCCCTGTTTTATTCAGTTGTGTATTTTTTTAGCGTATCTGACACCCCCAAAGGTTCAACCTACTTCAAACCCAAAAAAGCCGGTGCGATGGAAGTGTCCAGTATCTGGGACTTGTTCTTTTACGTCGCCATGAACATTCCTCTATACGCCACCCTGAGCCTGTTGACCTGGAAACTGTCATCATTTGGTGGTGCCAACTACACCAACCTGATTTCAGACACGGCGGCTATTTTCATTCACATTATTATCTGGTGTTTGTTTGCCTATAACGTGTATAAAATCGTGCATATTAACGAGGAGCATCTGCAAAAACCTATCGACGCGATACACAAATACAAGTTTAAACAAGTAGCGATTTTGGACTTGGCTTATATGATTGCTTTTGGTTCAGAACTGGCTGTGGTGTCGATGTTACCGATGTTCTTTTATGAAACCTTTCATGAATCGCAAGGCATTACCATGATACAGGCGGGTTTATTAGGTGGCTGTTTTGCCTTTATCAATCTGGTCGCCCGTCCTATGGGTGGCTGGTTTAGCGATAAATTTGGCCGTAAATTATCATTGACTATTTTTATGCTCGGTATGGCGGCGGGTTATTTCATTATGTCGAGCATAGATGCACAATGGCCGATTGTCGTGGTTGTCTTGCTCACCATGTCGTGTTCCTGCTTTGTGTCGGGTGGTTGCGGCGCAGTTTATGCCATCGTGCCGTTAATCAAGCGCCGTATGACCGGTCAGATTGCCGGCATGGTCGGTGCTTATGGTAATGTCGGCGGCGTGTTATTTTTGACTATCCTGTCATTTGTTACACCATCAATCTTTTTCCTGGTGATGGGCGGGGTTGCAATAACCGTATTACTGGCTGTGCAATTTATTGATGAACCGCAAGGCCACATGGCAGAGGTTCTGGAAGATGGCTCGATTGAAATGATTGAGTTGAGTTGACAATGACCATACTCAAAGCCAGCGTCGGTTTTGCTACCGACAAAGGCATAAAAGCCGACAATGAAGATTTTGTCGGTGCCATCATCCCGAACGAGCCGCAACTGACCCACAAAGGCATTGTTGCCGCCATTGCCGACGGCATGAGCGGCAGCGATGCGGGCAAGCTGGCCAGCCAATCCTGTGTTGGCAGTTTCCTTAGCGATTATTTCAGCACACCGGATTCTTGGTCGGTTAAACAGGCTGGGCAAAAAATTCTTTCCGCCACCAATTCATGGTTATATAGCCAAGGTCAAATCCGTTATCAATCGGTCAAGGGCATGGTCAGTACGCTAAGCATTATTGTGCTGAAATCCACCACCGCACATCTGTTTCATATTGGTGATTCCAGAATTTATCGTTTACGCAACGGTAGCTTGGAGCAAATCACCCGCGACCATCGTATCTGGGTTTCCCAGGATAAAAATTACCTGAGCCGTGCAATGGGCATAGAACCCAGGCTGGAAGTGGATTATAAAACCCTCCCGCTGGAGAAAGGTGATCTGTTCTTGATGACCACAGACGGCATACACGATTTCATCGACGATAAAACGCTAAAGAGCTTACTTACCGAAAACGCCGACCTGTCCGCGTTGGCTGATAGTATCGTGCAACAGGCCAAGACCAACAACAGCGATGACAACCTGACCTGCCAACTGCTCAGGGTTGAAGGTTTGCCTGATGCCAAGGAAGATGAAATCCTGCGCCGCCACGCCAATCTGCCGTTTCCACCGCCGTTGCAGCCGGGCATTTTGCTGGATGGCTATCGCATCGAAGCGGAACTGCACGCCAGTAAGCGCACCCAGATTTATCGCGCCCTGGACACACTCACCAACACCCAGGTCATTCTAAAAACGCCCTCCATACTTTATGATGACGACACCCATTTCATCGAACATTTTTTGCACGAAGAATGGGCGGGAAAGCGTATTAACCATGACAATGTGCTTAAAATTCTTAGCAGCGACCGCACTAAAAGCTGCGTGTATTATGTCACCGAATATTTGGACGGACGTACCTTAAGAGAATGGATAACGGCTAACCCCAAAGCCGACATCCTAACGGTTCGGAAAATAGTAGAGCAGATTGCCAAGGGCTTACATGCTTTTCATCGTAAAGAGATGCTGCACCAGGATCTGAAACCGGAAAACATCATGTTCGACAAAAACGGCATGGTTAAAATTATCGACTTTGGTTCGGTAAAAATTGCCGGTATCTCTGAGATTTTACCTATAGACGCTGATAGCGAAGATAATATTTTAGGTACGCTGAATTACACCGCCCCTGAATACCACAGCGCACAACGCGGTACGGTAAAATCTGACCTGTATTCTCTGGCAGTGATTACTTATGAAATGCTCAACGGCGCTTTGCCTTTTGGTGAGGATATGCCGGAAAAACCCAGCCCAGGCTATCTAGCTAACTTACGCTATGTGCCGAGTTTTCATCATAATCCTATGGTGCCTATCTGGATTGATGGCGCTCTAAAAAAGGCTACGGCGATAACACCACACTCAAGGTATAACGAATTGACCGAGTTCTTGTACGATTTAAATAATCCCAACCCCAGTTTTATGCGCAGCGAAGATTTTATCCCGTTGATACAGCGTAATCCGTTGCGTTTTTGGCAGGGGTTATCTGTAATTCTGATGATTATTATTTTAATATTGCTTTATCGGATAGCAGGATAGGCTTTCGATAAACTGGGATACAACAGCTTAAGCCGTTCTTCTTGTTGACTTAATGCGGAACCCGTTCGGAAATTGCCACCAAGATAATCGCAGAATTCTGAAAGAGGTTGACAGGCTAGCGAATGAGGTCTACAAGTTGGCAGAGCAAGTCTGCAAGATGGCGGATCATGATGTGCCGCTACCTCTCAATTTCATAACAGTGGTGCTGGCAATGATGCGAATGGTGATGGAAGTAGTGATGGTGATAGTCGTTGTTGCCGGAATGGTATTCATGATGAAGGTGTCCGCAAACGAGAATAAGTTAGATAAAACGGTGCGTGATTATGGTGATGACGCTGAAAAGAATGATGAAACTGACAAAAAAAACGAATAGACCAGATGTAACTTGCGAAATCTGAGGTAAGTAAAAGCAGGCAATCTGCGTATTCCGTGAGCTGCGTGTCGGCTCGATTCCTTATCTAAGCTCACCGAACGCCTTAATCTTTCCTATCGCAAACAATAGCTTTACCGCCGCAACATCTACGTTTAGGTTATGAAATTGAGCGAAACAGCAAAACCACAGGTTTACTTCAATGGTGCTTGTCCTGTTTTTTGCTCGCTATTTATATCGATGGAATCGTAAGAAAGGTCATTGGTGGCATGCTGCACGTTGGATTGGAGCAACAACGTAAATTCAGGCTATAAAAAAGAGCCTGATGTTATATCAGGCTCTTTGTGTTGGGCAGCTTTAAAACAAGTGCGGTTAGTTAATGGTGATTTTCAGCGCTGTGTTAGTTGTTCCGACAGTAAAACCGGTATTGATTTCAGCAAAGTTACCCACCTTAAAACCAGTAGCGCCGTTCCATTGAACGGTTGCACAGCCTGTTTTTACAACCTTACCGCCCACGGTGATCGTGGTTGCAGTCACAGAGGTAATTTTGTTTTTTGCAACAGCAAATGCTTTTGTAGTGGCAGGTTTATTACACGTTGCTGGTACAGGATTAGTTATAGTGACCTTATAAGTTGCTGATGCTGAATGAGCGTAGTTATCAGCCGAAGTCACCGTAAGTGGATAGGTTCCTGCCTTGGTGGGTGTACCGCTAAAAACACCATTGGCAAAACTCACCCCTGGAATAGCTCCGGTTATCGTCCACTTTAATACACCATTGCCGCCAGTTGCTTTTAAGCTACCTGAGTAAAGCGTACCCACTTGACCGTTATTTAAGGTTCCAGAAATGGCCACAGGTGCTGGATCAACAACCAATGTCAGATTAGAAAAGACAGTCTCACCGATTGCATCAGAAACGGACACCATCACGGTAAAAGTCCCAAATTGGCCAGGCTTGCCAGCAATTGAGACACCGTCAAAACCAAGCCCTGTAGGTAGGCCGCTGACGGCTATGGTGTAAGGTGCAACACCACCAGCAGGCGTAACAGCAACGACAGGATACGCAACACCTACAGTCCCCTTAGCCAAGGTAATGGCATTTAAACTTAAGCCTGGCGCTACCGTCATTTTTGAAGCCACACAGAAATTCTGGTTATCTAAAATACCGGTATAACTGACCAATTGCCCTGTTTTAAACACGCCAAAAGGCAGCGGTGCAATAAACGTGGTATTGGCTTGTGGAGCATAATTGACACTTTGACCGCCGTTGGCAAGTCCACCGCCAATATCCAGCCAAAATTTATTAACCCCTGAAATAACCTTATTGCTATCTGTACAGGCGGCTGCCGCATTGACGACTTTCAATGTCGCCGAAGCCAGTTGTGAATAATTTAATGAATCTTTCGCTTGCAGCGTCACCGGAGTAGACCCTGCTACAATGGGAGTGCCACTGATGGTATCTCCGCTTAGGCTCAAACCAGTAGGCAGGTTGCCAACAACACTATAAGCAATCGCACCGTAACCACCTGTTACCGACAGTTGTTTGCTATAAGGCGTACCCACTGTCCCTTGATCCAGCGTGAGATTAAATACAATCGGCGCATCAGCAACATCAATTTGGGTGGACGCGGATGCGCTGGTAAAGTTGGTAATATCTTTAACATCAATTACCAGAGGAAACGTGCCGACCACCGATGGAATACCAGAAATAGTCTTGGATAATGGATTAAATGACAAGCCGGCAGGTAAGCCAGTGACGGTCATTTCTAATACGTCATTGGGGTTGCCGGGAGTGGCATCAATGACTTGGTTATAAGGCGAACCTACGACAGCGCCAGCTATAGAGGCGTTAATGGCGGGGGCGTTAGGTAAAGGCGGTGCGGCAGGTACTTTGCCATCAAAGTTAATGCCGGCATTTTGCGCGACGAGAAACTCACCTAAGTCAACAGGATCAGGCAGGGCAGGGGTATCTGATGTTAATGGTTTCGCCTCATTGGTTTCAGGATCGCGAGCGCCGGTGTATTTATAAAACTCAAAGCGATAGACAACACCGGTTGCGCCTGGATCTAAGGCAACGCCGGTTAAATCAATTTGACCCGAACCAGGATTGCCAGCATCAACTTGAATCAACTGCCATTCAATTTGGGTTTGAGTGTTTTTGATGATTGCATTTTCTGCGACCAAATCTTCCACGGCCACATCTTTTAAAGTACCGGTCGCGGTGACTTTTACCCAACGCGGTTCACCGAATTCATACAGGTTTGGTTTAGGGGCGACAATAACAACATTAACTTTTGGTGGTTGCGGTACATTGTTAACCGGTGGCACTGGGGTTACGTTCCAAACAGGATTTGGAACGGTGGCTAAAACCGGTGTCAATATACTGGAATTAGGTGTACTTTCAACTAACCAGGAATATTTTACATTAGGAGTACTGACCGATGTGCTGACACCGAAGTGATCACAGGGGTAAAGTGGTCCATAAGTCGGTGCTCCTAGCGGCCAGCAACTGTCTGATGGACTAACTGGGAGCGTTCCTGAAGGTGTTCCTACCGACCAAGAGCCGCTGTAGCTGGCTTTGTAAGTGATTTTTACACCAAAACCGCTAGCATCGGAATATTCTGTTACTGTGGGTGCGCCGTAACGCTCCATATTCGGCCAGCGATTAGCGGCACCGAAAATGGAAGTGATGTCACTCGAATGAATATCATGAATATCAATTTCAAAACCGTGGGCAGTTTTATCCGTATCGTTGACCACATCGAAATTGGCTAATGATCCAAATACCTGGGAATAAGCTGGTATTGCGGCTGTTGCCAACAATAAAAACACAGAGGAACGTCTTGACATAAATAAGTTACCTTTAATTTTAGAAAATATAACTAACTGATGTTACGCATACGGTCAGAAGAATCAACGGCTGTAGCGAATTCAAAAATTCGCAATTTATTGATTTTTTAAAAAAAATATATGCGTACTATCAGGCACTAATTGTAGTTAACAATAAAAGTTTGGTAGTGGGTGAAATCTGCAATTTATATAAACTGTGACCTGTGTCACGCTATCAAGAAATGATTTGAAAGATCGCTATGGTGCAGGTAAATTCAAAAGTGTTTGAATTGTGTGCAAATGGGGCTTAGAGGTAAGGCTAGAAGCTGCCTGCGATGCCAAACTGGACGAACAGTGGTTTTTTGTTGTCAACATTCTATGCGGTAATTGGCTTAGCACGCTACAATTATAGCGCTTAATTATCTATTGTGTAATTTAAATTTACATGTGATTACAGATTTTATCCAGTACCCGTAATATAAGTTAGTCTAATTTTCAAAAATTTCTGTTAAATCAATTGCCAAGTCAGGAAATAAAGTCGGTATTGCGCTGTCATCATCGGTGTACATGTATTTAAGATCATAACGGCCACTGTCATTTAATACAAACTGGTGAATGGCTTGGTCATTGGGGTAAACAATCCAGTATTCGTTTACGCCCGTTTCTTGATACAGCTCGTATTTAATCTGCATTTCCCGCTTGGAATTACCTTTGGAAAGAATTTCAATAATCCAGTCCGGTGCGCCGTTACAGCCTTGTTTATCTAAAATGTCCGGATTACAGATAACACACACATCCGGTTGCACAACTGTGTAGATTTCTTTGTTGGTCAAAATGGATTTTTTGCGATCGTATAACCGTACATCAAATGGAGCTGGGAATACTTTACATTTTTTGCCTTTTAAGTAACTTCCAATATCAATGATAAGATTTCTTTCGATGCTCTGATGTTCCGCATTTGGCGCAGGCGACATCAGCATGATTTTGCCTTTGATAAGCTCTACGGCATCATTAAATTGCCAGGTTAGGTAATCGGCATAACTGTAGGTTTTATTTAAATCTAGTTGCGAAAGTTGGGTTATTTTTAGCATTTGGATACGCTCGGATGGATTTAATACGTTGCTCAGAATACTTCAATTCAGCAGAGGATCAAACAACAGCTCAGGCCTACCTGTTAAAAATCCCTGTGCATAATCAACTCCCAACTGCTTCACTTTTTCCAGCTGCTGCGGGGTTTCTATACACTCGGCGATGGTTTTTTTGTTAAACAGCTTTGCCGCTGAGGTAATAAAGTTAACCACCAGTTCACAATACGGATCAGTCAGTACGTTATTAATAAACGCGCCGTCTATCTTCATGAAATCGACATTAAATTTCGACAAATTGGCCAGATTGCTGGAACCCATGCCAATATCATCCAATGCCAGTTGACAGCCCAGCTGGTTTTTTAACGCCTGCATGAATTGGATCGCTTGCGGGTAATCCCGATCAATCACCGTTTCGGTAATTTCAAAACAGACCTGTTCAGGATTGACACCATACTTTTTAAAAGCATGTTTGACAATATCCAAAAATGGCGGAAACCGCACCGTAAAACCAGAAATATTGATGGAATACACGATATCGGTAGGTTCTTGTTGCTGCATGAAGCGACAGAATTGGTGGACAACATACAGATCAATGTCACGGCCGACATTAAATAAATTGGCGGTTTTTAAAAATTGATAGTCTGAATTCACTTCGCCGGTCGGCTCTTTGTAACGCACCAATACCTCGGCTTTGCGTTCCATCAGGTTTTTGTTAAGCGGAACTATGGGCTGGGCGTACAGCAAAAACGCATTGTTGATTAAACCGGCTTTTAAAATGGGCACCCGTTTGAGCGAATCATAATAACTGTGAAAAATCGGTGCGTTATGGTCGATGACTTTAACGGCATTATTGCCGGTACGCCTGGCTTGATAGAGTGCCTCGTCGACAGCGGTGAGGATTTTTTCTGGCACCCGGTACTCCGGTGACAGCGGAATGACCCCAGTAATTATTTTGGGATAGTAAGGGTGTGGGCCAACGTGGATACATTTGTCTTCAAAAAATACCATCAGCTCTTCAGCAATATCGACACAGGTTTTAACTGGGAGTTTGACAATGATGCCAAAGCGATTCCAGCTCAGTTTGCCCATGTAAGAATCTGGCAGATGGCCAATTTTGCTGAAAATCAAGGCTTGAATGGCGCTAATCAGTTCTTCTTCACCCGCCATGCCTTGCAGTAGACTGGAGATTTGCAGTGTGTTGTTGATTTCAATGTAAATCAGCGTGTGGTAGATGTCGTTATTTTCTGAAAGTTTTTTAAGGGTTTCAATAACGAGGGGGCGGGTTAATAAATCCATTGGATTGCCTGTAAAGTTTTATTGTGCTGTGAATAAGAATTTTTTTCATATCAACCATACAATCCAGTTTAGGTAAATATTGTTATTAATGCACTTGAGGTGCTGTGCGTGGTTAAAGACTATCCTGAGGTGTCTAGTGTATCGTTATTTGCTGGCTTTGAGAAATAGCAGATTATTTTAAATGTTAGTTAAAATGTAATTGGTAAGTATTCACTTCCCCCTTTGAAAAAGGGGGATCGAGGGGGATTTATTTAAAAAATCTCCCCTAACCCGTCTTTTTCAAAGAGGGGGACTGAATGATTACTGTAATTGTTGAAGTCCGCCGCTGAAAATCTTGGAAACGTAGCGTTAGCGTAGTGAAGATTTTTAGTCCGCGATAGCCGT
>NZ_FUKJ01000072.1 GCF_900163745.1 Crenothrix polyspora | reverse complement strand
GGCATGTCGGCCAACCTGATGAGTTTGGGCGGCTTGGCGATTGCCATCGGTATGCTGGTGGATGGCGCGGTGGTGGTGGTTGAAAATCTTATTACACACTTGGCGCATGTGGAAAAAGCCAAACGGTTGCCACGCTTGCATGTCATTTACCGCGCGACCGCTGAAGTGGCGGGTTCAGTCACTGCCGGTATTTTGATTATTATTATCGTATTTTTACCGTTGCTGACCTTGCAAGGTCTGGAAGGCAAGTTATTTACCCCGGTGGCCTTGACTATCGTGTTTGCGCTCAGTGGTTCGCTGGTGTTATCACTGACGGTCATTCCAGTGATTGCCTCCTATTTGTTAAAAGAAGTGTCCCACGAAGAACCCTGGTTACCGCGCCAGTTACAAAGATTGTATCAGCCTGCTTTGTTGTGGTGTCTGGATAACAGTAAAAAAGTCTTTGTCTTTGCGGGGGGATTATTGGTGGTTACTGTTATGGTGTTTACCCAGATAGGCAGCACGTTTATGCCGACGATGGATGAAGGTGACATCATTGTGCAACTGGAAAAATTGCCGTCGATTACCCTGGAGCAATCGGTGGCTCTGGATGGTCAGGTGCAAAAGAATTTGCGTAAGCAAATCCCCGAAATCATCGATATTGTGGCGCGTGTTGGTACCGATGAATTGGGACTTGATCCAATGAGTCTTAACGATACCGATACTTTTTTAATTTTAAAACCCAAAGCGCAATGGCGTATGGATAGCAAAGAAGCCTTGATTGAAGAAATTCGCAAAGTGATGTCAGCAACGCCGGGCATTGCCTTCAAATTTACCCAACCCATTGAAATGCGTGTTTCAGAAATGCTTACTGGTACACGCGGTGATGTCGCAGTTAAATTATTCGGTTCTGATCTTGCTATCTTGAATGAAAAAGCCGCTGCAATCACCCAAGTATTGAAAGCGATTTCCGGTTCCTCAGATGTGTTTACTAAACAAAATGAAGGGATGCAGTTTTTGCAATTGACGATTGACAGATCGGCAACTGGACGTTTGGGTTTGGATAGCGATAGCATAGAAACGCTGTTACGCGCTCAAATTGAAGGTTTGAATCTGGGTGTTGTACAGGAAGGTATTAAGCGTACACCCTTAATCTTACGCGGTAGCAGTAATACGGCTAATTTTGAAAATCTGCAAATCACTTTACCTAATGGAGGCCATGTACCAATAACGGCGGTTGCCAAAATTGAAAAAGTGGAGGGAGTGGTGTCCGTTGAGCGAGAAAAAGGTCAACGTTTCGTTGTCATCAGTAGTAATGTACAGAACCG
>NZ_FUKJ01000330.1 GCF_900163745.1 Crenothrix polyspora | reverse complement strand
AATGTACAGCTTTTTTACCTAGAGTTGGGATTTTTTAAAGTAGGGGTCTGAATTTTTACGTTGACTTTACTGCGCCAAAATCAGGTGTCTTTTATATTGACATTAATACCAAGAACATTGCTGATGTTGTTTACGCTATAGGGAGAACTGGTTATAAGGTAGACCTTAAGCTAGAGGACTATTCTGCCACCTCATTAACAACCGGTAAACTTGAACTTACGGCCAATTCCTATCATTCGGTGAAGGGAGTTTGGACAGGTGGAAATTTAGATATTGGCTATTTTCAAGATGCTGATTGGTTTAAGGTGTCCTTGCAAAAAGCACAAACATACACGGTTGCGCTAACGGCAAACCAGGGAGCCTTTGCTGTCCACAATAATGTGTCTGTGGTGGACTCCAATGGCAAGGAAATCAAACTGGTGGCGTTTTCGGATGACAGCATTTCGTTTGTTGCTCCGCAAGCAGGTAATTATTTTCTGAACGTTCATGTGGAAGGTGCGCCTTCTGCGAATGACAGCATATCCTACACCCTCATTGGCCAACAAGGCGTACCTATCGGAACGGCTAAAAATGACGTGATGAACGGTGGCGATGGCGCTGATCTTCTCTATGGACGCGGAGGCAATGATACGATCAATGGCGGCACGGGCAGAGACATCATCAACGGCGGTACTGGCAAGGATGTGATGGTTGGCGGTGCGGGCAACGACTACTATTTTGTTGACAACAAGGGGGATGTTGTTAAGGAAACGTCAACCCTGGCTACCGAAAAGGATATTGTTTTAAGTACTGTGGGTTTTGTCTTACCCAACAATGTGGAAACACTTATTTTGGTTGGGACTGGCAATCTTACGGATAGATTGGCTATATTAGGTCGTGGTAACCAACTGGATAATACCTTGATAGGGGATTCTACATTATTCGGTGCAAATCGACCAAAGGCACAAGACAATGAAACACTTAGGGGTGGTGCGGGTAACGATAGCCTTACCAACAAGAATCTCGGAAGTAGCGACACCTATGAACAAGAATTGCGGCATTTGTTTGGCGAATCCGGTAACGATACCCTGACGGGCTATGGCCAGATGGTAGGTGGCACGGGTAAAGATACTTATGATATTCAAGGCTATGCCAGAGTAGAGATTGCCAAGGGCGACAGCCTGCCGAATAGCTTTGATGTCATCAAAGGATTTATCTTTGGGAATACTACTACTTCTACACGCCTTGATTTAAGTAGCGACCACATTGCGCCGGATACGGGCAAGATTGACGGCAAAAACGTTGGCAGCATCCATAGCCACCACATAAGCAAAGGCCTCATTACTTTTGATGATATTGATATCTACATCAAGCCGTTGGCCATTACCGCTGACAAAATCGCCGATGCCATCAAATACCTGCAAGCCAATATCACCAAACCCGGCGATACCGTAGCGTTTGTGGCAGGCCATGATACTTATGTATTTCAAGATGGCGGTTCTGTGGATTCGCTAGTGCAATTGGTGGGCATTGCGGCTGACGGTATCCATAATTCGGCAGTGAAGGGTTCTATATTTTTGGTTTAACGGAGCTTATTTACGGGTATTTTGTCTACAAAGTCAGATTGTACGCAAAACTTAAAAAATGTACTTTACATTTTAATGAGAATTGTTATTATTTGCGATAACAACAGTCTTAAGGAGCCAAAATGTACGTCTGTATCTGCAAAGCCGTAACCGATAAGCAAGTAAAATCTGCAATTGCCGAAGGCCATTGTTCGCGTCGGCAGCTGAACCAGTGTCTTGGTGTGGGCAGTGTTTGTGGCAAATGCAGCCACCATGTTAAGCAGTTACTTAATGAAAGCCGGCTGGAAACTTGTATAATGCCAATGGTCGCATAATCTGCACTTTCAGCAACACGCCAACTACAAGGGAATATTATGAAAGGTGATACTAAGGTCATTCAGTTTCTAAATCGTGCTCTCGAAAATGAATTAACCGCTATTAATCAATATTTTTTACATGCCCGCATGTACAAAAACTGGGGCTTTAATAAACTTAACGAAAAGGTTTACCACGAGTCCATTGATGAAATGAAACATGCCGATCAATTAATCGAGCGTATTTTGTTTCTTGAAGGACTGCCAAACTTACAAAACCTGGGCAAAATATTGATCGGTGAAAATCCGCAGGAAATGCTGGCCTGCGATTTAAAACTCGAACAACTGGCTGTTCCGCTACTGAAAGAAGCTATTGCCTACTGTGAAAGCATTAGCGATTATATTTCCAGAGAAGTGTTTACCCATATCCTCGAAAGCGAGGAAGAGCATATTGACTGGCTGGAAACACAGCTGGCGCTGATTGAGCAAATTGGCATCCAAAATTATTTGCAATCGCAAATGTAATGACACGCTAACCTGGCGGCTATTGGAATCGTTTTAGTGTATTGCTGATGTCGGGAAGAATCATAAACGCACCTGCCAAAAATCGGCAAAATCGCGAGGTAGCGTCAATAAGTAAATCTTCCTGCAAATAACTGTAGTTAACGACGAACGAAGAGCTATGGAAAAAGCAGCGGACATAAAGCATCAGCTTACTGTTGTAAACTGATGCTTATATCTTATTTGTTACACGCGTACGATGAAATTTTCCCCGTCGATGCCGTTAGTGGCGTAACCATCGGCTTCATCGTCGTTTATCCATTGGTCTCCATCACACAGGTAACGGAATTGATATTCTGGCGTACCAGTCTCCAGTTCTACCATTGCGGTGAATTCACCACTTTTCAGGGCGGTCATAGGGGTTTCTTGTAGATTCCAGTCGTTGAAATCACCCACCAAATGGATGCTTTTGGCAGCATTGGCGGCTTCTTTACTGACCCGGAACGACACTTTGCAGTACGGGCGGTTTTTCAGATGTTGTTTCTTGATGCTCATAATATTTGTTTTTGATTAGTGTGTTAATGGATCTATTATCGCACAAAAATATTACAACGGTTTTAAGCCAGCTGAGTATTTAGTAAGTGTCCACTTCCCCCCTTTGAAAAAGGGGGAGAGTTTACGAGGGGTGGAGGGGGATTTATTTAAAAAATCTCCCCTAACCCCTCTTTTCCAAAGAGGGGAACTGAATAACTACAGTGTTTACACTATCATCGATAGTAGCTTGTGCTGTCGGTTGCTACTCTTCTAAGCCCAATTCATTGATCTTGCGCGTTAGTGTGTTTCTGCCATAACCGAGTAGGATAGCCGCTTCGTGGCGTCTGCCGTGGGTAAAATCCAGGGCGGCTTTAATTAAAATAGCTTCTACAGTAGGAATAGTATGCTTTGCAACGTCCGGTTTTTTTGCGGCTAACTGTTGGTTGATCCATACTTTCAGTGCCATTTCCCAGTTGTCGGCATTGGCCGTTTTTTCGGGTGTATCGTTAAGCAATTCCGGCGGCAAATCGTGTAAATGAATTTCCCTGCCCGATGCCATTACAGACAGCCAGCGACAGACGTTTTCCAGTTGCCTGACATTACCCGACCATTCCAGTGTAGTTAAAAAAGCTTCAGCTTCTGGCGTTAATATTTTGATTTCGGTAGCCAGCTCTTGTGCGGTATGCTTCAAAAAATGTTGTAATAGCTGAGGAATATCCTGCTTGCGTTCACGTAACGGCGGAATATGAACACGAATAACATTTAAGCGATGAAACAGGTCTTCCCGAAATCGGCCTTGTGCAACTAGCGATTCCAAATCCTGGTGAGTTGCAGCAATAATCCGCACATCGACTTTAATAGCGGCGTAACCACCCACCGGATAAAACTCCCCATCCGCCAGCACTCTCAGCAAGCGGGTTTGCAGCTCTGCCGGCATATCACCTATTTCATCAAGGAACAAAGTGCCACCGTTGGCTTGTTCAAATCGACCGGTACGCCGTGCTTGTGCGCCGGTAAATGAACCTTTTTCGTGTCCAAACAGCTCCGACTCCATTAGATCTTTCGGTATGGCTGCCATGTTCAGGGCAATAAAGGGATTTTTAGCGCGTGGGCTGTGACGATGCAAGGCTTTGGCGACCAGCTCTTTGCCTGTTCCTGATTCGCCGTTAATCAATACGGTAATATGGGAGCGTGCCAAGCGACCAATGGCGCGAAACACTTCTTGCATGGCGGGTGCTGCACCAATAATCTCCGGTGTGGGGGCTGCCACATCCTTATTTGAACTGAGCGTATTTTTGTCACTTTCCTGGCGCTGGCCATGTACGCAAGCACGGTGAGCAAGATCGACAACATCTTTAATATCAAAAGGTTTGGGCAAATATTCAAAAGCGCCACCGTGAAAAGCCGACACCGCACTTTCCAGATCAGAGTGTGCAGTCATAACAATTACCGGCAAATCAGGATGGCTGATCTGCACCTTATCCAGCAATTGCAAACCGTCCATACCCGGCATACGAATATCGGTTAGTAGGGCATCCGGTACGTCTTTTTGTAAGGCAGTCAGCAAATCTTTGGCATTGTCAAAACTGCGAATAGCAAAATTTGCTTTCTGTAGTGCTTTTTCAAGTACCCAGCGTATTGATTTATCGTCATCAATAACCCAGATGGTTTCTGATTTAATCATGTCCATTCTCCAGTGGCAAGAGGATTGAAAACACGGTATTTCCTGGTTCACTGGAGCATTCAATCAAACCGTTATGCTGATTAATCAGAGCCTGGGCAATTGATAGCCCTAATCCTGTGCCTTCTGCCCTGCCGGTAATCATAGGGTAAAA
>NZ_FUKJ01000065.1 GCF_900163745.1 Crenothrix polyspora | reverse complement strand
GTTAATTGGTTTGGGTATTCCCGAATATGAAGCTAAACGCTATGAAGGAAAAATCAGGGGCGGTAGTGCTTTGATTTCTGTCCATACAGACAACAGCGACGCGCTTGATCAGGTCAAGAAAATCTTTGAGCAGGCACATGCCGAAGATATTTCCTCGACTGCGGAAGCGTCAGTGTAATTAAGTGCAGTCAGAAACGATAGGTTTCTTTCGTTAGTGCTTATTTAAAGTAACTACGCCGCCGTACAAAAGATTAGGCAGGGCTTTGGCTCTGCCTAAAATTATCAATACAACTGGTTCAGAAGAGCCAACAGGAAAAAACCATGACGAATACCGACCAAATTAAACCGGATATGCCGGTTGTCTGTTCTAAAGACGGCCAGTTTGCTACCGTTGATCACATGGAGGGAGAGACTACCATCAAACTGAAAAAAGATAATACCGGCCAGCATCATTACATCCCTGTAAGCTGGGTAACATCAACCCAAGACGGCAAGGTTAAAGTTGATCGCCCAGGCGATCAAGCCATGCGGGAGTGGTCGACAACACCACCGATCGTATAGTTGAAAACGCCATACCAAAATCAGTTAGTAGCCACCAGAACAAAAATGACTGAGTACTAACCCCCCATCGATAGCTTGAATACTTAATTTATTTCTCAAGGTTCGCTTATTTTTTATACGTTACTCTCCCTTTCCAAAAAATCAAGAAAGCAACATTAAATGTATGTATTAAAAAATAAGTGAACCCAGATCAATCGCACAGGAGCTTTACCATGCACAACATTAAAATACTCAACAAATTTTTGAAAGATGAATTATCAGCAACGGAATCCTATCAACAGGCTTTGGATAAACTTCGGGACGATGCAGGACTCGGTCAATCGGAGGATTTAATACCCATTTGCGATGATCATGTACAGGCGGTTTTCAGTTTACAGGGACTTATTAACCGATTGGGCGGTACTCCCGTTGAAAACTCAGGAGCCTGGGGAACCTGGGCAAAAATGATCCTGGGCGGCGCTAATATGCTGGGTAAAAAATCAGTACTCAGGGCTTTACATGAAGGCGAAAAAAATGGCGCAAAAGATTTTGAGGAAGCGCTCCAGGATACTGAATTATCTTCAGATGTTCGCGCTTTGATTGAAACAAAACTACTGCCTGACCAGCAAGAACATATCCGTATTTTGGAGCAACTTTTGGACACAGCAGCTTAAGCTTTATCTATTGGGTTCCCCATTTAAGGCATAAGTATCTACACAAGTTTCAAGCTCCTTCTCCAGAGGGAGAAGGCTGGGATGAGGGGAAATATAACTTGTTGATTTTATTCTCCTCACCCCAACCTTCTGCTTCGTACAAAATCAATTGGAGATTTATGATGACCAAAGTAAAAACGCTGGTTTTACCCGTCAAGGGCAAACCGGCAAAATCCGAGGCAGAAGAAACAACGGTTTCAGTGGGTAATGGCGGAGAGTGGCATCAGACGGCCACTGGCAGTCAGCCAGCGTTGACAACCAATCAAGGCTTGCCGATTTCTGACAATCAAAACTCCCTGAGAGCCAATCCGAAAGGGCCGACGCTACTGGAAGATTTTATCCTGCGTGAAAAAATCACCCATTTTGACCACGAGCGGATTCCAGAACGTATCGTGCATGCACGCGGCACAGGTGTACACGGCTTTTTCGAATTGACCCAATCCCTGGAAAAATACACAACAGCCAAGGTACTGACCGAAGTGGGTGTACAAACACCGCTCTTCACGCGTTTTTCAACGGTAGCAGGTGGCTCCGGTTCATCTGATACACCGCGTGATGTGCGCGGTTTTGCCGTCAAATTTTATACCAAAGAAGGCAATTGGGATTTGGTCGGTAATAATATCCCCGTGTTTTTCATTCAGGATGCCATCAAATTTCCCGACCTCGTACATGCCGTCAAAATGGAACCTGATCGTGGTTTTCCTCAGGCAGGCACGGCACATGATACCTTCTGGGACTTTATTTCACTGACACCGGAAGCGATGCACATGGTGATGTGGATTATGTCCGACCGCACCTTGCCGCGTTCGCTACGGATGATCGAAGGTTTTGGTGTTCATAGTTTTCGGCTGCTCAATGCAGCGGGCGAATCGACATTCGTAAAATTTCACTGGCGGCCTAAACTGGGTTTGCAAGCGACTATTTGGGACGAAACCGTCAAAATTGCGGGTGCCGATCCCGACTTCCATCGCCGCGATATGTTCGAGGCGATCAGCGCGGGGGATTTTCCGGAATGGGAGTTTTCAGTCCAGCTGTTCACGCAGGAAGAAGCCGATGCTTTCCCATTCGATCATCTTGATGCAACCAAACTGATACCGGAAGAACTGGTGCCATTGCAAGTTATTGGGCGTATGGTGCTTAACCGCTGGCCGAACAATTTTTTTGCCGAGACAGAACAAGTGGCATTCTGCCCATCTCATGTTGTCCCCGGCATTGACTTCTCTAATGATCCATTATTGCAGGGACGCTTGTTTTCGTATCTGGATACGCAGCTATCGCGTCTGGGTTCGCCAAATTTCAATCAAATACCTATCAATGCACCTAAGTGTCCGTTCGCCAATCAGCAGCGTGACGGTCAGATGCAAATGGCGCAACCGACCGGGCGTGTTGCTTACGAGCCTAATACCCTGGCAGCCGATTCACCTCGCGAACAAGCAAAAACGGGCTTTCGGAGCGTAGCCATAGACGAGTCCGGCACAAAGGCTCGGATTCGCGCGGAAAGCTTTGCTGACCATTACAGTCAGGCGCGGCAATTCTATATTAGCCTTACTACTTACGAACAGGCGCATCTTGCCTCTGCTTTGGTATTTGAGTTATCCAAGCTTGAGCATCCACATATCCGTGTAGCCATGCTGGGACATTTGCGCCATATTGAAGAAAGCCTCGCGCAACGAGTGGCCTCTGGACTTGGGATAGATGATTTACCGCAAGCACCGCCTGCTGCTGTTGCGGTGCAGAATTTAGATCCATCTCCAGCTCTGCAACTTATCGGCAATATGAAAGACATGCTCGAAGGCCGTGTTATCGGCGTGCTGATTGCAGATGGATCGGATGCGACAAGTATCGACGCAGTCAAGAAGGCAGTCGCTGCTGCTGGTGCAAAACTGAAGTTTGTTGCAGCGAAAATCGGTGATGCGAAACTCACCAATGGCTCGCTTTTAAAAGTCGATGGCCAATTGGCCGGCACGCCGTCGGTGATGTTTGATGCGGTCGCAATTATCCTCTCCGATGAAACAGCCACATTATTGGCTAAGGAAGCTACCGCTATTGATTTCGTGCGCGATGCTTTCGGTCATTTAAAAGCGATTGGCGTTGATAAGGGCGGTGAAGCATTGCTGAAAACAGCGGGTATAGAACAAGATGCCGGTGTGATTACCATCGGTAATTTAGATAGCTTCATTGCAGCCGCTAAAACCCGTCAGTGGGATCGGGAAGCCAGTGTTAGGGAACTTGCTTAATAGAATTCTAAGCCCACAAGATGCCTGGTTTTTTGATTTTGTTTGTGATGCATCATCGTTCGCGATTAAGGAATCGATTGATGTATGGTTTCAGTAATGCTTGTATTTTCGGTTACTTTTATTATTAATTTTTACTGTGGAGATATCCCCAATGGCTTTTGAACTGCCAAGTTTGCCCTATGCTAAAAAGGCTTTAGCACCTCATATTTCTGAGGAAACATTAAAATTTCATTATGGAAAGCACCATCAAACCTATGTCACCAATTTAAATGCTTTGCTCCCAGGGACTGAATTCGAAGATTTATCTTTGGAAGACATTATTAAAAAATCTTCCGGCGGCATATTTAATAACGCTGCTCAAATCTGGAATCATACTTTTTATTGGAACAGCTTGTCTCCAAATGGTGGCGACGAACCAACGGGCGTTTTAGCGGCTGTCATTAATGCTAAATTTGGTTCATTTAGCAAATTTCAAGAAGAGTTTACAAAATGTGCCGTGACTACGTTTGGTTCTGGTTGGGCGTGGTTAGTTAAAAATGCCGATGGTAGTTTGGCCATAGTCAGTACCAGCAACGCCGGTTGTCCTTTGACGACCGATCAAACACCGTTGTTAACCTGTGATGTTTGGGAACATGCGTATTACATTGATTACCGCAATGCACGTCCAAAATATCTGGAAGCATTTTGGGCATTGGTGAATTGGGAATTTGCAAATGAAAACTTTTCGGCATAATTAATTTCCAGCTTGCAGGATGGTTTTTCAATAGCCAATTGGGACGAAACTTCTATTCGCCTCAGTCCAACCTGAACTTAGTAGTTGGCAAGAAATTTTTAACTTTTTTATTTACCATGAAGGACATACGTCATTAATTTTGCTTACATAACTTTTGGTTTCTTACTTAATTGCTTGTGAGGCGTTCCAACGACCCGCAGTAAAAAATATTGGACACATGCTATGCCGATAATGCTATTCCGAACATTCACTATTTTGTTGGTTGCGCTACTCACAGGTCTTGCTTTTGCCCATGTCCTTGAGTTACCCGCCAAAATGCAATATGAAGCAGCGATGTACATCGCACTTCAGAAGTCGCTGTATGTGCAGTGGGGGCCACCAAATGTTGGCGGTGTACTTGAGCCAGCAGCGATTATCGCGACTGCACTTATTGCATTCTTTGGGCGGAATAACAAACGCGGTTTATGGCTGCCTTTAGGTGCTCTGGCTGCTTTGCTGACCGCGTTTCCAGTGGTGTTCTTTGTGCTAGTCGCCCCCGCGAATGCCGGATTTATGGCAACAACACTACCCAGCATTCCGGTGAACTGGACAGAGTTCCGTGCAAACTGGGAGTTAGGTCATGTCATTCGCTTCGGGCTACAGTTCTCAGCGCTCTCTCTGCTGGTTCTCTTGCTGGCCTTAGATGCGAAAGATATTGCGGATATCCAAAGGAGCGCCTAGCCAGCCAATCGGACGGATGCCTCCGCGTTGCGATATTAATCTGTTTTACCTGACGCTCTACACTTTCATAAACCAAGGAGTTCTATCATGCTTTCAACTGTACCCGATGTCATTTTTAAAACCCGTGTTCGCGACGAAAGTATCGCTGGCGAAAATCCATTTCGTTGGCAGGATGTCAGCACCGATGATGTCTTTAAAGATAAAAAGATTGTCGTTTTGGCGCTTCCTGGTGCTTATACGCCGACCTGCTCAAACACGCATTTACCTGGCTTTGATGCTAATTATCAGGAATTTATTGATCAGGGAGTTGATGATGTTTATTGCGTGAGTGTCAATGATGCCTTTGCCATGTATCAATGGAGTAAGCATTTAGGCATCAAGCACGTAAAAATGTTGCCCGACGGCAATGGTGATTTTACCCGAGCAATGGACATGCTGGTTAAAAAAGACAACGTAGGTTTTGGCAGTCGATCATGGCGCTATTCAATGCTTGTCGAAGATAAAAAGATAGTCAAATTATTCAGCGAGCCAGGCCAAGTTGATAATTGCCCGGATGATCCTTTTACGGTAAGCGGTGCTGATACTATGCTGGATTATTTAAAGCACAACAAATAAGCCTGTATGCATTTATTCGCCATTTATAAATGAGAACCCCAATGACACACTACGACTATGACTTGTTTGTAATTGGTGCTGGATCAGGAGGCGTACGTGCAGCACGCATGGCATCGAGTCTTGGCGTAAGAGTGGCTATTGCTGAACAGCGTTATTTAGGTGGTACCTGCGTCAATGTCGGTTGCGTGCCAAAAAAACTATTTGTCTATGCCTCACAATTTCAGGATCAATTCGATGCGGCAGCGGGTTTTGGCTGGACTGTGAACAAATCAACGTTCAACTGGACACGCTTGATCGCCAACAAAAATCGGGAGATCGAGCGACTAAAAATTGTCTACAGCAACCTGCTGCAAAAATCGGGTGCCAGTATTATCACTGGCAGAGCCCATGTGATTAATGCCCATACTGTCGCCATCGATGACAAAGAATACAGCGCCGAACGCATACTGATTGCAACAGGGGGCTGGCCGTTTGTTCCTGAGATCCCCGGAAAGCAATACATCGTTACCTCTAATGATATGTTTTTCCTAAAACAATTGCCTAAACGCATCATTATTGTCGGTGGCGGCTACATTGCGGTGGAATTTGCCAGCATTCTTCATGGCCTGGGCGTGGATACTACAGTTTGTCATCGTGGCGACAAGCTGCTGAGTGGTTTTGATGAGGACATACGTGATTTTCTGGCTCAGGAAATGACCAAAAAAGGCATTAAACTTCTATTCAATACCGATATTGAAGCGATAGAAAGCACCGGTGGTTCCTTCTCGATACGGCTTGTTGATGGCAGCGCATTGAGCACTGATCTGGTTATGTATGCTACCGGCAGAACAGCGAATTCAAGCGGATTTGGGCTGGAGGCGCTTGGCGTTGATCTGGACAGCGAAGCTGCGATTAAGGTCAACAGTGATTATCAAACCAATGTGCCATCCATTTATGCACTGGGTGATGTGACTAACAGGGTCAACCTGACTCCGGTAGCCATAGCGGAGGGAATGGCACTGGTAAATAAGTTGTATGCCAACCAAGCGAAATCGGTAGATTATGACAATATTCCCACGGCTGTGTTTTGCCAGCCGAATATTGGTACAGTGGGTCTAACCGAAGCACAGGCACACGAACAATACCCTGACATTGATATTTACAAAACCAGCTTCACACCGATGAAAAACACGCTCTCCGGCTTGGATGAAAAAACCCTGATGAAGATGGTCGTGGTACGCAGTACTGACCGGGTTATCGGCCTGCACATGGTCGGGTCTGATGCCCCTGAAATTATCCAGGGCATGGCCGTTGCCATTCGAGCCGGTGCGACCAAGGCGGTCTTTGACTCTACTCTCGGCATACACCCTACTGCTGCCGAAGAGTTTGTTACCCTACGTGAAGCCGTGACTTAAGCTTGATACAAAAATAATCACAATGGAGTTTTACTATGCACGATATTGAAACACTGGATAAATTGCTGAAAAATGAATTATTAGCGACTGAAGCCTATCAACAGGCATTGAATAAACTTCAAAAAGGTGTCGGATTGGCCGAATGCGATTATATAACGCCAATTCATGAGGAACATAAAAATGCGGTTTCCAGTTTACAGGCACAAATACGTCAACAGGGAGGAATTCCCCCAGAAAAATTAAGAACCTGGAAAGGGACTTGGGCGAAAATGGTTATTGGGAGCGCTCATCTGCTTGGTAAAGAAACAGCACTAAAAGCCTTACAGGAAGGAGAAAAAAGGGGCGCTGAAGATTATGAGCACGCATTGCAAAATACTGAGCTGTCTTTAGACATTCGCTCTTTGATTGAAAAAAAGCTGTTGCCTACCCAACAAGAGCATATCTGTACGTTAGATCGGCTTTTGGACGCTGTAGCAGCTGTCTAAGGATATACAGCTTAGCAACCCTTAAAGGCTGGTGTGGATTTTAATGTATTCGCATTGGCTTTATTTATTGGGTTACTGTCTTTTAAACGTCTGCCCAAAAGTTATATTCTTATAGCCAGAACTCATTAGGTGAAATAGTGCATAACCTCCAAAGCGAAATTATTCAATGCCCGTATTGCGGGGAACAAATTGATGTGGTTGTTGACTGTTCAGTTAACAATCAGGAGTATATTGAAGATTGCAGTGTGTGCTGTAGACCCATTATTTTTTCCGTTGCTTCGGCACAGGGTGAAGTCGTCAGCGTTGATGTGCGTACAGAAGATGAGTAAAAGCCTACTTTGAATGCATTTAAGGTTCTGAAGGTATCTAACGACTCACTTTAATAACCTTATTCAGGATTACCACATGAGCAAATCAACAGTAAAATCTAAGCTTACGCCTGAACATCCATCCTGGTGGCTAACACCCCTCACAGAACCCCAGGCAGAACTGGCGACGGATGCGGCGGGTTTATCCAGTGCGGAAGCCCGCTTACGACTCACCAAGTTTGGTCAAAACCTGTTCCGCGACCACCAGCAACGCTCCTTAATCCTGCAATTCCTCGCCCGCTTTAAAAATCCGCTGGTCATTCTGCTGCTGGTCGCCAGTGCCATTTCTGCCTTTACCGGCGAAATGACCAATTTTGTCATCATCACGGTGATGGTACTGTTAAGCGTAACGCTGGATTTTGTTCAGGAACATCGGGCTGGTAAAGCGGCGGAAAGCTTACGGCATTCGGTCACGGTACGCGCCAGGGTTATTCGTGATGGCAAGGCCATCGATGTGCCGGTGACCGAAGTAGTCCCCGGTGATCTCGCCGTACTGTCTGCGGGGGATATGGTTCCGGCAGATGGCCTGGTCTTGGAAGCTCAGGATCTGTTCGTCAAACAGGCGTTGCTCACCGGTGAGTCTTACCCTGTCGAAAAGCATCCAGGCGTACTTACCGCCGATGCCACCGAGTTGCAGGATGCCACTAACGCGGTGTTTATGGGCACTACTGTCATCAGCGGCAGTGCCAGGATGCGGGTGGTTAAAACCGGTACCGGCACCGCTATCGGAGCTATCGCCGACAGCCTTACCGGCCAGCCGCCGCCAACAGCCTTTGAGATCGGCACACACCGTTTTGGCCTGCTCATTATG
>NZ_FUKJ01000364.1 GCF_900163745.1 Crenothrix polyspora | reverse complement strand
CATCATGAGGATATTGTAACTTTATTTTTACGATTTTTCCTGTGGGTAATGAGTTGTTACAGATAAAAAACTAAGATTTTGAGCAAAAAACACTCAAAATGGGCAATAAGTGACAAATTTATTTGATTTTTGGCAAAAACTGCTCTAAATCATTCAAATATTTTCCTGTAAGTGATTGTTTTTAAAATAAACAGGGGGTCTGAATAACTACAACAGGGACTGGCCGTATCGTGGCCATTTTGAAGTTTTGTTTTTAAATCGGCTTTTGTGGCTTTGCTTATTTCCCTGGAAACGGCCAGCCCGTTAGCTCTACGTTATCAGTGCGCTTCGCTTGCGCGAAGCGCACTGATAATGCCGAGTTGACAGGTAAACCTGTCAACTCGGCATTAGATTTCACAGGCAACAATATTGCTAGGCTAGGGGATTTTGAAGCTGTAAAATACCAACACCCTTAGTATTTATACAAAAATATTTATGTCATTGAGTTCTATAGAGATATGTGCAGGTGCTGGCGGTCAGGCACTTGGGCTGGAGCGGGCGGGATTTGAGCATGTCAGCCTTGTTGAAATTGAGGCTCCCGCTTGTCAAACGCTACGAATCAACCGTGAACACTGGGATGTCACAGAAGGTGATATTCGTCACTATTCAGCAGAACAATGGCAAGGTATTGAGCTTTTAGCAGGCGGCGTACCTTGTCCGCCTTTTTCAAAGGCTGGCAAACAGCTTGGCGATCAAGATGTTCGCGACCTATTCCCAGAAGCCCTTAGGCTAGTTTCGGAGTGTAAGCCTCAAGCAGTCATGCTTGAAAATGTGAGGGGCTTACTTGATTCAATCTTCGATGAATACCGCACAAAAATAATCGCCGACTTAAAAAAAATGGGTTATGTTGCTGAGTGGCGTTTGTTAAACGCCAGTGATTTTGGCGTTCCTCAATTACGTCCACGGGTAGTTTTTGTGGCCTTAAAAAAGGACGTTGCAAGGCTATTTGTGTGGCCGTCACCGATTATCGCCCAGCCACCAACAGTTGGTGAAGCGTTATTTGATCTTATGGCTGTAAATGGTTGGCTTGGTGCAAAACATTGGCAAGAAAGGGCATGTGACATTGCCCCCACCTTAGTGGGCGGAAGTAAAAAACATGGTGGCCCTGATCTTGGCCCAACCAGAGCTAAAAAAGCATGGGCTTCATTGGGGGTTGATGGCATGGGAATAGCTGACGAACCTCCGACGAAAGATTTTATAGGTATGCCGCGTCTTACAGTTCGCATGGCAGCTCGTATCCAAGGATTTCCTGATGATTGGCAATTCAGCGGTAAAAAAACATCCGTCTACCGTCAAATTGGTAATGCTTTCCCGCCTCCCGTTGCCTGTGCTGTCGGCACTCAAATTCAAGCGGCACTTAATGCCGCAGCAAAACCGAAACTTAAACGAGCGTAACAATGGCAAATGGAAAAACACCCAGAGGCGGTGCGCGCGGAAAACTTCGGGCGCATTTTTTAGCCAATATTGGTCGAGTGATGGACTCTGAAGAATTGCGGGTCATAGCCGATAATCAATCAGAATGGGCGAGGCGTGTTCGTGAGTTAAGAACCGAGGAAGGTTATTTAATCCTGACGCATAATGACCGCAGTGAATTGAAGCCTGGTCAATATTTGCTGGAAACTGCGAAGCCTCAGCCCGCTTTTGAGCGAGCCATATCAAAAGAAACTCGCGCTTATGTTCTCGACCGAAACGGCTTTACTTGCCAAATGTGCGGGGCTGTAGCTGGTGAGCTGCATCCTTATGATTTAACCCGAAAAACACGCTTGCATCTCGGTCATGTTATCGACAAAAGTATGGGCGGCACTGACGATCCCTCCAATCTTCGGGCAATTTGCTCTGTATGCAATGAGGGTGCGTCTAATGCAACACTTACTCGTCCTGATTTGCAGAAACTTCTTATTCAAGTTCGTCGTGCAACATCCGCAGATCAACTAGAGGTTTTAAAATGGCTCATTGCCAAGTTTCCACAGCAGGCGGCGAAGCTAACATAGTGTGAATCTAACATTGCGCTCAAGCGGGACGCGCCTTTTCGTGGCGGTTTTGAAGGTTTGTATTTTTT
>NZ_FUKJ01000284.1 GCF_900163745.1 Crenothrix polyspora | reverse complement strand
CCATACAGAGAAATTCAAAATTAAGGGTCCGCAGCCGGATTATGAACTGAAAGCCTTTATCAGTCGGCCAGGATTGGACTACTTGCACGGTATTGCCCGTAGCCATGAATATCCGGTGGTGCATGAGCGGAAAATCCTGTTTGTTAATGGTGAATACTGGGTTATTTGCGATGTGTTAACAGCCAATGACAGCCATGATTATGAGCTGTTGTTTCATTTGGCCGCATCGGCACAGGGTAGGGTGTCACTAAATTCCGATGCACAGTGCTTCACCTTGGATGCGCCGCATTTGGTGATGCTACAGCCTATTCAGCCGTCTGTTACGGTGTCGGTAGAAGAGGGTTACCTATCGTCAACTTATGGAGTCAAGCAACAAGCACCGGTGATTAAATTCACTCAACAAGGGGCACAGTATTGCTTCTACACAGTACTTTACCCTTATAAAAATGAGCGCCCGTCAATCACGCTTTCTTCAATTCCCGTGGTCAAAGATGATGTGTCTTGCAATCCATTTACGGCCTATTGTTTAAGCATTGCGGTGAAAACAGCTGGACAGATTTATACAGATAGGATTTTTGTCGCCAATGGAGCAGGTCAATTTAAAGTCGATGATCGCGTCATCAATACCCCTGTTTTTCTTGAAAGAAAGGTGAACAGAGGCAATGGTTCAAGCAGCTTGATGATACATCACCGGATACATCCAAAACTTGTGACCCAAGGCAAAGGGAGCTGACATGGGGGCTACCCGATTAAATAGTCTTGCGGATGACAACTTGTTTGTTGATGGCTTTAACGGGTTATCTTGGCCTACTTTGCTGGCTTATTTTCAGGGTAGAAACAGCGTTAAGTCTTTTTCCTTATCTAATGGAGCCGCCAAACATGTGGCCAATGCTGAAGCTATTTTGGCCAATGAATTTAATTTCAATAACGAACCACATAAATTGGCGGCAAAATTTGACTGGCAATCCAATCCAAGCCAAGACCTGGAATGGCTGATTTTGCTACATAAATTTTACTACCTCAAGGAGCTTGCCGGGGCTTACGATTGTACGCTTGATGAGCGTTACGCAGAAAAATGGCTAAGCCTGATTGATACATGGATTGCCCAAGTTCCCGATGGTTTTATAGATAGCCAGGTAACGGGCAGGCGTTTGCAGCAATGGCTGTTGTCGTATCACACCTTTGTCTCTAAATGGCGCTCTCCGGTCATAACGCCGGTTTTTTTCGGGCGCTTTATCCATTCGGTCAATTCACAAACGCATTATCTGTGTACACATCTCACCCTTGAAGGTAATCATCGCACCTTAGAGTTATAT
>NZ_FUKJ01000196.1 GCF_900163745.1 Crenothrix polyspora | reverse complement strand
CCAGGCCGCAGAAATCGGGAGAATCCATAAAAAGGCAGCTTGATTTTTGGCTATGGTGTTGCTCTAAGTTATCGATTTTAAAGGTAAATTAGCACAAGACCAGAAAAAATAAATTATTTAATATCAATCGCTTAACCCATGAACGGGAATAGCTGGTCATTCCTGGTTCTGGTGGTTGCCGGAAAATTCGCTGGCCGCATCATGGCTTTGGTAAGCGTAGCGGTGTACGAGTTATTTATACGGCTCCAATCAAGAATGGAGCATTAGTCTTGCTGGTTATTTATGCCAAAAGTGATAAAGATAATATTCCAGCCCACATTCTCAAACAAATTGCGGAGGAAATGGGGCATGCCTCTTGATGAATCTGAACTGTTAAAACGTGATGCCAATCGAAATATTGGAGAAGAGCTACTTATGGCAATTCGGGATATTAAATTGGGTCATAGTGGCGCAACATATACTGTTGAGCCAAATGAAATTGTTACAACTCGAATGAAATGCGGTTTATCCCAAACCCAGTTTGCAAAAGCTTTACATATTTCTTTTCGTACCTTGCAGCAGTGGGAACAAGGTAGACGCAAACCATCAGGTGCAGCTGAAACATTACTCAAAATTGTTGCGAAATATCCAGAAGTATTACGCGAAATTTAGATGTTAAACCATTTAGTGCAGCAGAGCCACCGCATATGCCCTGATTAGTGCTGGTGGATTTAGCCAAAGTGTATAATTTGGCCGTATAATTCTACGTTATATAGCTTTTTACAACGCCGCTATTTTGCTGTTATCCGGCGTAGCGTGCTTAAAATAATTCACTACACCCTTAAAAATAGCGGTGGCCATTTTATTTTGGTAGCGGTTACTCAATAAATTAAGCTCTTCTGAAGGATTTGAGATAAACGCCGTTTCAACCAGAATAGAAGGAATATCAGGTGATTTCAACACCATAAAACCGGCTTGCTGCACGTCACCCTTATGTAATTGACCAATAGTCTCGAAGTTTTTTAATATTTTCGTGGCGACATTATGACTGGCTTCCTGGGTGGCGGTTTGTGATAAATCGAGCAGCACAGATGCCAACATATCCTCTTTATCATCAAGACTGACACCGCCAACCAACTCAGAGGCATTCTCACTGTTAGCGAGCCAACGCGCCGCTTCACTGCTCGCGCCTTTTGTAGACAAAGTAAACACAGACGCACCTCGGACGGATGCGTCCTGCACAGCATCGGCATGAATGGAAATAAACAGATCTGCCCTAACCGCCCTGGCAATCGCCATTCTTTTTCTAAGCCCGACGTAAATATCACCTTTTCGAACCAAAACAGCCTTCATGCCCGGCTCTGCATCAATAAAAGCTTTTAGTTTTTTAGCGATTGAAAAAGTAACGTCTTTTTCCAGCGTCCCCTGCGGACCTCTGGCACCGGGGTCTTCACCTCCGTGCCCCGCATCAATCGCCACTACAATACGCTTACCATGTCGTTTAGTCGATTTAGGCTCGTCGATTTTTTCATCGCGCTTGGCGCGTTCGACTTTTGCAGGGGTCTCCATTTTAGCCAGCGGTACGCTTTCAAGCTGTTTATTCGATGCAAGCCCTTTATCGATTAAATCGACAATCAAACGATGCCCGTCTGCATTACTGGATTTTAGACCGAAATTTTTAGCACTCACGGGCTTTTTTAAGTCGATGACGATTCTTAAATCATCGCTTTGCTGTGCGGTACGAATGCTTGCAAATAAAGGATGTCCCGATGCGGGTTGGCTCAAGTTTTTTTGGACACGCGTATCGGTAAGGTCAATAACAAGTCGAGGTGGATTATTAAGCACAAAAATCCGATGATGTTTGGGTGATACGCTAACATCAAACAGTAAGCGCAGTTTATTTTCCAGTGTCACATAGCGTAATGAATGAATATTAACCTGTTGCGCGTAAATCGGCACAGACACTAATTGCATTACACAGAAAAATAAAATTTTCCAGAAACTGTTCATGACCGCAACTCAGCAGGTGATAATTTGGATTAGATTGTAGCAGTATGTCATTGTTTTTCAATAGGGGCTATCATTTATTTTTAGAGATTCTTAAGCGTTTGCATTATTATTTGCCGACCTGAACCGTGATTCATTAAACTGATTTCATAATCTGGCATCGGCAAAAACCCTGCGCCCTTGGTCGGCCATTCTATAAAGCATAGACTATTTTGGTCAAAATAATCATTAATCCCTATCCATTCCAGCTCTTCAGGTTCGCTAAGGCGATATAAATCGAAATGAAATATTTTTTGAGTACCGATACTGTATTCTTCAACTAACGTGTAGGTTGGGCTTTTGATAGCACCTGAAAAACCACCCGCCCGCAAAAAACCCCGAACCAGCGTGGTTTTACCTGCACCTAAATCACCCTGCAAAAACACCAGTGCTTTGGGTGGCAATACCTGCCAAAGCTTAGCACCAAACTGCTCAGTGTCTTCCGATGTCGCCAGATAACTTTTCACTACGCAACCACCTGACTAAGAAAAAACATTAAATCACTGGCTAACACCCCTCTTTCACCGTAATGTTCAGTGGCTTTATCGGCTGCCAAACCGTGTAAATAGACACCTTGTCGCGCCGCTTCTTCGAGCGATAAACCTTGGGCAACCAGACCCGCAATCACACCGCTAAGTACATCCCCCATACCGCCTGAAGCCATGCCAGGATTTCCGGTATTGGAAACGGCGATATCATGCTCCGAGGCGATTAAAGTACCTGCGCCTTTCAGCACCGCAATACCATCATAGCGAGCTTGTATCGCAGCAACCGCCTCAAATCTATCCTGCTCTATTTCCGGCGTAGAAATATGCAGGAGCCTTGCCGCTTCACCAGGATGGGGGGTTAAAATCCAGTCAGGATTTTTTATACGGGCATTGGCCAAAAGATACAACGCATCAGCATCCACAATCAACGGCTTTTTGGCATCAATCACATTAATCGCGTTAATCAACGCAATAAACAATTCTTTTGCCCACGCACTTCGACCCAATCCTGGCCCCACCACAATAACACTGGCTTTATCTAATACCTTCGCCAGTTGATTGGCGCTGCCTACACCATGACACATCAATTCCGGCCTGCCCATATTCATTAGGCTGGCATGTTCACTGCGTGTGGCAATACTGACGAGTCCCGCGCCGACACGTAAAGCGCCTTCTCCAGCCAGTCTCACCGCACCGGAATAGCCCTGATCGCCACCAATAACCAACACATGGCCATAATGACCTTTGTGTGAACAACGGTAACGTGGCGGTAAACGCGCTCCGGTAACACGGTAAGTTGCCGAAGGCACTTGCTCAAAAACAGCATCGGGTACAGCCAAACCATCATAAACAATTTCGCCACAGTAATCAGCAGCCTGCCCTGTAAACAGCCCTTGTTTTAGACCGATAAAAGTCACTGTACAATCGGCCACTACCGCACAACCCATGACAGCACCGGTATCTGCATTCAGGCCAGAAGGTACATCAACGGCGATGACAGGAATCTGGCTCGCGTTGATTCCCTGAACAGCTTGCGCCATGATGCCAGCCAACGCTTTGTTCAATCCTGTCCCTAACAAGGCATCAACAATCACATCGGCCACAATGGGCTGTTCGGGCTGAAAAGGCTCAACATGACCTTTCAGCGCAAAGTAAGCCTGATAAGCCGTCAAAGCGTCGCCGTTTAATGTTTCAGTGGCGACAATGCTATACACGGTGACAGACAAACCCGCTTGCAAGGCCAGCGACGCGACGATATAGCCATCACCCGCGTTATTACCCGCACCACAAAAAACCGCGATATGCACAGCTTCCGGCCAGCGATCACTCAACTGCCCAAATACGGCCTGCCCTGCCCTGGTCATTAACTCTAAACCGGCGATACCCTGTTCTTGTATAGCGATGTGGTCTAAGGCTCTGGTTTGTGCTGCCGTATACAGCAGCGTCGGTAATTTTGGCATGGAGAGTGCTCTTGCAGGTGATTCGTGACTATAAAAAAGGTTAGGTGATTTTCACAAAAGAATATCCCAAATGAATCTTATTTATCCACGGAAAGCACAAAAAACACGGAAAAATGTCGATGTTTTTTTCGCAAAAAGAATAATTACCGAAAAATTTTTGTATCTTTTGTGCCGCTTAAAAGCGCCTACTTTTGGTTTCCGTGGACTTTTTTTAACATCTACTGAGTAGTTACAAATCAGCCTACATTCTGCTGCATTTCTTTAACATCGCCGACTGACCATAATTTTTCAAGTTGATAAAAATCACGCGCCTGTGCGGTCATGGCATGGACAATAATATCGCCCAAATCCAGAAGTACCCAGCCTGAGCCTAAGCCCCCTTCCATTCCTAAAGGTTTAATCCCATTTTCCTTACTTTTTTCTGACGCATAATCACACAATGCGTGCAGATGACGATCGGACGTTCCGGTAACCACCACCATATAATCGGTAAAACTGGACTTCTTTATAACGTCTAACGTGACAATATTCAGTCCTTTACGTTCATCCAAAACATCCTGGATTATCTTCAATAACGCTTTTGTTTGCATTTATATTCCTAATTAAAAATAAAACTAATTTTCTTGATACAGTTGATTTTGTTTTATAGCTGTTATGACCGTATCGGGCAACAAAAAGCCCGGATTTTTACCCGCTGCAACCAGTTGTCGAATCGCAGTCGCTGAGATGTCTAGCTGAGTGACGGGCTGAAAAAACAAGCGGCCAGCATCATGATCTGCCAAAGCCTGTTTTTCGGTGCTTAATCGCGCCGTAAAGAACGCATCAAGTGCTAGTGTTATAAATCCCGGACGGGTCAACACCACAACATGTGCGTAAGTGAATAAATCTTGCCAGCGATGCCAACTGGTCAACTTATTGAAGGCATCGCTGCCCATAAATAATAACAGGCTTTGGACAGGGAAATCCTCCCGCAAGGATTGCAGCGTATCGACCATGTACGAGCGCCCTTCCCGCTTTAATTCTCGGTCATCTGCCACAAAGCTGGGTTGATTGCTGATGGCCAGCTCCAGCATCTGCAAACGCATCGATGCCGTGGCGACGGGTTGTTGACGGTGCGGAGGCTGGGCACTGGGAATTAACCTAACTTCGGTTAAATTAAAAATCTCCTTAACTTCCAGCGCCGAACGTAAATGGCCATAATGGATAGGGTCAAACGTACCGCCAAAAATACCGATCATTTACTGCCGAATATGGCCGTCACCCAAGACAATAAATTTCAACGACGTTAGGCCTTTTAAACCAACTGGGCCACGCGCGTGCAGCTTATCGGTACTGATGCCGATTTCAGCGCCCAGCCCGTATTCAAAACCATCGGCAAAACGCGTCGAAGCATTTACCATGACCGAGCTGGAATCCACTTCCCTTAGAAAACGCCGTGCCAGGATGTAATTTTCAGTCACAATGGCATCGGTGTGGGCAGAACTGTATTGGTGGATATGTTCCATCGCTTCATCAATGTCTTTGACGATACGGATAGACAAAATCGGTGCCAGATATTCGGTACGCCAATCTTCCTCGAAGGCTCGGCTGCATTGAGGAATAAAACTACAGGTTTTAATGCAGCCGCGCAGCTCCACGCCCTTATCCAGATATATCTTGGCCAATAACGGCAACACTTTCGGTGCAATGCCTTCGGCGACCAACAAGGTTTCCATGGCATTGCAGACACCGTAGCGGTGAGTTTTGGCGTTATCGGCAATGGCAACCGCTTTGTTAATATCCGCGCTGTCATCGATGTAGACGTGGCATATACCATCCAGGTGTTTAATAACTGGAATGGTGGCATCGTTGGAGATACGTTCAATCAGGCTTTTACCACCGCGCGGTACGATAATATCCACGTATTCCTTCATAGTGATCAACTCTCCCACCGCCGCACGGTCAGATGTAGCCACACATTGCACGGTATCTTCGGGCAAATCAGCGGCAATCAACCCTTGGGTAATACACGCAGCAATGGCCTGATTGGAATACAAAGCTTCCGAACCGCCGCGTAAAATACAGGCATTACCCGATTTAAGACACAGTGCCGCCGCATCAACGGTGACATTCGGGCGTGATTCGTAAATAATCCCGATAACACCCAACGGCACACGCATCTGGCCCACCTGAATGCCACTGGGACGATAACATAAATCAGTGATTTCACCGACGGGATCAGGCAAAGCGGCAACCTGCTTTAAGCCGTCTATCATGGCTTGTATGGTTTTGGGCGATAAAGTCAATCTATCCAGTGACGCGCTATCGAGATTATTTTGGCGGCTAACGTCTAAATCTCGCTGATTTTCACTGATTAACGTGGCCTGATTGTTTTCGATAGCCTCGGCTATTTTCAACAAGGCGAGGTTCTTTTTGCCGGACTCGGCTTTACTGATGATTCGGCTAGCGGCTCTGGCTCGCTGACCCAGGTCTTGCATATATTCTTTGATGTCCACTTAACTCACACGATGGCTTTAATTTCAATGGCTAATTATAGCGAAAAATCAATATCATAACCACTTGCAAATCAGATGGCTGTTCCGGTTGACTGCATTCCAGGGTTGAATATTCTTCTGCGTGGACAATGTATTTATTCAATTGGTAGGCATTTACCTCAAAGTTGTTTGAATATCCGGTAAAAATCCTTCTTTTTCAATCCCGCTTGTTCTGCCATGCTTTTGATAAACGTTTGTGAAAAGGGCGCTTTAGGGCAATCGACCGTCACTTTATACAACCTGCCATTTTCGACTTTTACCCATTGTTCATGCGATGTGCCTTTTGTGGGCCTGGCAACAAAACCAAGGTAGGCGAGAATAGCTTTAACATCTTTACAGGTAAGCGGTGGATATTCTCCGCTCACGCAGGAATCAGCGGTAACATTTCATCAAAAACACGTTCTGCACTGTGCAATAGCGCAATTTTTAACTTAATAAAGTGATATTTAAGCCAGGTAGAAAACGGTGCGTGTCTTGATAACAATTGTGCTGCATAAAACTTATCTTCTCCGACCAAGGCATCATAAACATAATCAGCAATCATGGCTTCCAGCTTGATTTTAGCTTCTTCAAAAGAATCACCTTGCGCAGCCAGATTAAAATTAAGGCAAACGGCAACCCAGCAATCGCCTTCCTGTTCGGCGTAGCATTTTACAATGAGTTGTTCTGGGGTCATGGGTATCCACTCTATATAATTACTGATGGGCAATCATCCTTCGATAAGTTCAGGATGAACGGTAGTGTGTTTCAAGTTGCTCGACTTATTTCGTAGACGTTCCTTAGTGTTAACCTGAGTTCGGGATAAGAAAGTTGGTAACAAGTTATTTTGTTTTTATATAACATATTGATTATAAATAATTTTAATTTTTAAACGAATGGTTTGCAACGTGGTTAAACCCACCGTTTTTAATTAATAGACGGTTGTTCTAGCTGATCTTTGGGATTTCAGCGACTTTGGATGCTCAATAATTTGATCATCAATTGAATATATTATAATTTTCAATGTGTTGTGATTTTTAAAGTAAATCCTTATCCCGAACTCAGGTTAGTGTTAACAACATCTAATAACCAGCATTTCATTACCACCGCGCTGAAATTCATAAGCAACACGCCGAATCTCAGCACAAAAGCCATATTTTGCTAGCGCATCCATAATGGAAGCAAGATGAGGGGAAGCTTCGCCACCCAGCGTAAGTACAGGAAACACCCTAACTTCATACGCTACCCGCAACATTTCCAGCAACGCTTGCAGATGAAATTCGGTGGACAAATGATCGCTGTACAAAAACAAAAAATGCGATGACAAGGCAATATCAAACCTGCCACTATCAAAAGGCAGCGAAGGTAACTCCCCTGCGATATAACGACCTTCATTTTTCCCCGCTGCGTAATCTGACAGGAATGCGTCCATTGCCAACATGCGAACCCGCCCAAGTTCGTCAACTGACGTAATCGCCGTCCACACAAAATCATGTTGATTTTTGCGTACTTGGCTCAGCACGGTATCGTAAGTTTCAGTAATGCGACTTTTGATTTGCGCCGCATCAAAGGCATAAATAGGATCGACCGAAACAACGTGGCCACCACGCGCAATCAATGTAGCATTGAAACTGGCCGGCCCATCACCACAACCCAGTATGCGACGTTGCAAATCAGCTTCGGTAAGGCCAAACATATCGCAATATTCCTGATAGGAACGTCCCCAGGGTACGACTTTATCGAGGGTAAATCCCATAAAGAATAGCCTTCTGATTAAGTTTGGTTATGACAATACCTTCGCCAATTTTGGATTTTGATCTAAATTTGATCAAAATGGATGCAAGTTGAAAATACAAAACACATAAAAATCAATTGCATAAAATTTTGCCAAATATCATTTCCAACTGACTTTATCCGTTTGGCGAAGGTATTGTTATGAGAATACAGTTAAACCACCATAAACCAAATTAGCAATTGCCAAACCGATTATCGCAAAAAAAGTGAGCTGCATCCCCAACACACGGTAACGCAGATTATCCGTCCTCAAGGCTTTTGCATGTAAAATTCGGCCAGCAAGTATGAGACAACCACCCACATGCACCAGTGCAATCGGCGCTTTGCTGAATTCTAGCAAAACCAACAGGATGAGCGAGATAGGAATATATTCAGTAGCATTACCCTGAGCGCGGATTGCCGCCTGAAGTTCAGGTTCATTACCATCGCCAAGCTTTACTTGCTTTGCACGGCGCACCTTGATAACCCCAAATGAGAGCCAGACAATCCATAGCGCAGACAATGCGGCATAAATAGAACTAATCACCTTTCCTCCAATTCTTTCGGTATATTCCAAGATATGGAACACAGCCCGTATTCAAAAACACAATGCGAGCCGAGCTAATTTTGTTTTAACTAACTACCAGAATGCTCAACGCTGTAATGCGTCTCAATATAACGCTGCACAATGCCTTGAAATTCTTCGGCAATCCTGTCACCTTTCAAGGTCACAGTTTTCTCGCCGTCTTCGTACACTGGCGCAACCGGCGTTTCACCGGTACCCGGCAAACTGATACCGATATTGGCGTTCTTACTTTCACCAGGACCATTGACTACGCAACCCATCACTGCAACTTCCATCGTCTCAACACCCGGATATTGTGTGCGCCAGATCGGCATTTGGTCACGCAGATAGCTTTGAATGTCCATCGCCAGCTTTTGGAAATAATCACTGGTGGTACGACCACAACCAGGGCAAGAAATAACCATCGGTGTAAATGAGCGGAAACCCATGGTTTGTAATATCTCCTGACCGACAATCACTTCTTGAGTACGCGATGCGCCAGGCTCAGGCGTTAAAGAAATACGAATGGTATCGCCGATGCCTTGCTGCATTAATACCGACAACGCTGCCGATGATGACACAATGCCTTTTGAGCCCATGCCCGCTTCAGTCAAACCCAAGTGCAAGGCATAATCACAACGAGCAGACAAGTCCTGATAAATACTAATCAATTCCTGCACATTGCTAATTTTGCAGGACAGGATGATTTTATTTTTGGACAAACCAATTTCTTCCGCTTTCGCCGCACTTTCCAGTGCCGATAAGACAATGGCTTTGCGAGTCACTGCCGGTAACGGTTCTGGATTAGCCAAGGCACGGTTTTCATCCAGTAAACGAGTGAACACAGATTGATCCAAACTACCACCATTTACACCAATGCGGACTGGTTTATCATACTGGCAAGCGAATTCAACCATTTGCTGAAACTGTGGGTCACGGCTTCTACCACGTCCGACATTACCTGGATTAATCCGATATTTATCCAACGCCGCCGCACAATCAGGGTATTTTTCCAGCAACTTATGGCCGTTAAAATGAAAATCGCCAACGATAGGGACTGAACAACCTTTTTTATCCAGTTGATTGCGAATTTCAGCCACTGCTTTAGCAGCTTCTTCGGAATTAACAGTAATGCGGACAATTTCAGACCCGGCAGTCGACAATTCGATAATTTGATTAACCGTCGCAGTGATATTGACGGTATCGGTATTAGTCATCGATTGCACCACAATAGGCGCACCGCCGCCCACCTTTACGTTGCCGATCATGACGGGATGGGTGATTTTTCTAAGGCTCATTGACATA
>NZ_FUKJ01000083.1 GCF_900163745.1 Crenothrix polyspora | reverse complement strand
GGGACGTGCGGCAAGGATGGCCAAAGTGTGCCGGTGGGGGTAGGGCAACCAACCTTGAGAATCGACGGCTTGACTGTCGGTGGCACGAGTATTTAATTCCTCACGAGACGCACTAAAAACACTATGCAGAATCAAGAACAAATCAATCAGTTAAAAAATATCGTTCAAGACTTGTTGGATGAAGCGAAAAAACAGGGCGCAAGTGCCGCCGAAGCCGGTTTAAGCCAGGAGACGGGTTTGTCGGTCAATGCCCGACTGGGCGATGTGGAAACCATAGAGCACCATTGCGATCAAGGTTTGGGCATTACGGTGTATTTTGGCCAGCGCAAAGGTTCGGCCAGTACCTCGGATTTATCGCCAGCGTCCTTCAAGGAAACTGTGCGGGCGGCCTGTAGCATTGCCCGTTATACCAGTGAAGATGAATACGCCGGCCTGCCGGATAAAGATATGCTGGCCACCGAGTTTCCCGATCTGGATTTAAATCATCCTTGGGGCATCAGTGTTGATGATGCGATTGCCCTGGCTATCGCCTGTGAAGATGCCGCGCTGACTTACCATAGCGAAATCAGCAATTCTGAAGGCGCATCGGTTAACACGCATCAAGGTGTGCGGGTGATGGGTAATAGCTTGGGCTTTTTACAAGGCTATGCTTCTACCCGCCACTCCTTAAGTTGCTCGGTACTGGGACAGCGCGGCGACAGTATGCAGCGTGATTATTGGTACAGTGTCGCAAGGAATGCCAGCGATCTGGAAGCTGCGGCACAGATAGGCAAGAAAGCGGCTGAGCGGACTATCAAACGTCTGGAAGCGCGGCGTTTAACAACACGCCAATGTCCGGTGTTGTATGCGCCCGAAACGGCATCAGGCTTGTTAGGTTCGTTGATGGGCGCGATCAGTGGTGGCAACTTGTACCGCAAATCGTCATTTTTGCTGGACGCTTTAGGACGGCAGATTTTTCCGGATTTTGTCCGTATACATGAGCAACCGTATTTAAAAGGTGCGTTAGGTAGTTCCGCTTATGACGGTGATGGTGTGGCGACACAAACGCGGGATATTGTTAGCAACGGCATCTTGCGCGGCTATGTGTTGGGTACTTATTCGGCGCGTAAATTGGGCATGCAAAGTACCGGTAATGCCGGTGGCGTGCATAATCTGACGCTTGATTCGGGAACGCTGGATTTTCAGGGGGTGCTTAAGCTTATGGATACAGGCTTGTTAGTTACCGAGTTGATGGGGCAGGGCGTAAAAATGATGACAGGTGATTATTCACGCGGTGCGAGTGGTTTTTGGGTAGAAAATGGCGAAATCCAATATCCGGTGGAAGAAATCACCATTGCCGGTAATTTAAAAGACATGTTTAAACATATCGTTGCGGTGGGGAATGACGTGGATTGTCGCGGTAATACGCGCACGGGTTCGATTTTGATTGAGCAGATGTCGATTGCTGGCGAGTAGGCTCAGTTTCGAAGTCAAACTGAGTTCTATAATATCGATATGGGTCGCTAGAAGATTCTATAGTTAATACGCCAATTGTTCCAACGTGATGCCCAACGCATCAGCGGCTTTTTGCAGGGTGGTTTTGCGTGGCCGTTTGGCGGCTTCAATTTGGGCATAACCTGCTTGGGTGATGCCCATGCGTTTGGCTATGTCTTCCTGGGTTAGCATCAGGTATTCGCGCCAGGCTTGCAGCATGGGTTTGCCATCCACCGCTGCCCCCACTACAGCATGAGGAATCATGCCGGGACGAAACGTGCCGGGCAATTTAACAAAGTCGGCATAAGGAATTACCACAAATTCAGGTTTTCCATTAGCGCCTAAAATAGTTTGGTAGTTAGTAAGTGCGTTCATCGCGTTTTTTCACCTCTTCAATGCTAACAATTTTGACAATACCATCAAACTCAAAAAACACACGGTAGTTACCTATTC
>NZ_FUKJ01000064.1 GCF_900163745.1 Crenothrix polyspora | reverse complement strand
ATCCGCAGCACCAACCGTTAACGTGGCATCTTCATCCACACTGCCGGTGTCATCTTGGGCAACCGGCGCATCGTTAACCGGAACAACATGCACAGTTGTAATGGCGGTATTAGAATTAATACTGCCATCATTAACGGTAACGGTGATATTTCTATCTATCGCCGATGGATTTTCACTTGAATTTGAATACGTAATGGCACGAATAGATGCCTCATAATTACTGAGGGTGGCCCCCCCCGTTAGCGTGATTTTTATCTGGCCTGCAACTGATGTCTCAGATGTTGCAACAATCCCCCCTGTTAATGCACCTGTTTGCAACAAATCGTCTGCCTGCGCGTTTGTTAAAACAATGGTCGCACTGACAATGTCGGAGTTATCGACATCTGTAATCGCCATATCTGTATCAGCAATTGATACAGGCGTACTATTTTCAGTAAAGGTTGTTTGATAATCAAAGCCAGCGTTACCAGATACGCCAGCATAGGCTTGTCCAAATGTCAGTCGATCAGCAGCAAGCTGCTCTGTCAATCCACCGCCAGCATTGTCATCACCCACAACGATCACAACTTGATCAAAGAAGCCAGCAGGACTGGTTGCCGTATAACCCCAGAAATGGGACTCTTGGTTGCCGTCATTACCACTACCAAAATCAATAGTGCCGGACGCTATTAATACGCCCGCCTTATAAATTCGATATTCCGCATAACCGAAAGCGGCGGAACTTTCAACATCGTGTAAATCCACACCGAAATGCCCTATGCCTGCACCACCCGGTGTTTGTGTAAAATCAAACAGCATTGCATTGCGGGATAATGAACTGCCGGTACGGGTGTCGATACCCCACGTACCAATGCCTGTAGCACCATCTTGTGATACAGGCGCCTCAAAAACCAACGTGTCTACCGAAATAATGTCCTGACCAATTACAAGGTGTCCAGTTGGTGCGTTACTAAAATTAATGTCAGACATAACATACTCGTATGCCTGACCACCAATGCTACCCGTACGTATGAGACTTGTCTGTGTTGTTGCCGATGTAATAGGATCAGCAGAAAATGCGTTATTCGTATCAATAAGTGTTGAAGCGCTATTCTGGGTTAATGCAGCATTGAAAGCTGCACGATTATCCATATAGGTTTGGCTTGCAACACCTAGCAAGCCATTTAGATCAACTACGGGGGCATCGTTAACAGCAGTTACAATAATAACAGCATTAGCCGATGCGACTGAAACCAACCCTAAATTGTCTTTTACAGTGAAAGGAATGGTGACTGTACCGTTGAAGTTAAGCGTGGGGATAAATTTAAGGCTTGCCGCCTCAGCAGCGGTTAAATCCATCGCTGTTGTTACTGCTGTGCTGCCATCCGTTTTATAAAGAACACCTTGGGCGGCTGTAGGCAATGAGGTTACTTTTACAATGGCAACCGTGCCATCGACATCAGTCCCTGCTAAATTAACCGCGATGCTAAGCGCATCTTCTAAGCCCGTGACAGCGTAAGCTGTGGCAACAGGTGCATCATTAACCGGTGTGTCATTAAACGTAATGGTGTTGGCGCTCTGGTCTGTATTAACGCCACTTAAGGCTGTACCACCATCATCAACGACCTGGAAGGTAAAAGAAGACAAGCCGTTACCATTGCTATTAAGATCAGGCATCCAGCTCAAATTAGGGATGTCAGTCAGCGTAACTGACTGGCCTAGTGTTACTGATGTACCAGACAGTTTTAATATACCGGATGTTGGCAAGGTAGTAATGATGACCGACTCGAAGTTATTGGCCGGTGTGTCGTTAGGATCGGTAAAACCAAAATCAGCGACCGTGAACGGATGTGCAGTGTCTTCAAGCGTGGTAAGGGTATTGTCTGTACCTGCGGGTGCATCATTGACAGGTATAACGTTAACCAACACGACACCGGTTGCATTTCCACCCTGACCATTATCAATTTTATAAGTAAATGTTGCTGGGCCATTAAAATCAGGCAGCGGTGTGAAAGTCAGTTGGTTATCTGTACCCAGCGTAACTTCTCCATTAGCAACCGGAACGGGAGCGCCGCCAATTGTAATCGGATGACCATCAACTTCAGTTAGGGTAAGCGTACCGCCACCCAGACCACCCACCAGATCATTGACCAATACATCTACACTGACGGCGGTACTTTCAGGCGTAGATCCAGTATCAGCGACAGCCGTTGGCCCAGGTGAAAGCAGGATAGTGCGGGTATCGAAATCGGATTTCGGGCCGCCTATGCCGCTATTGCCATTATCATTGGAAGACATAACGAACGACACCGGTGTAAGAGCCAGCGGTGCATTAAAGTCGAGCCCATGTACTGATGCCAGCGTGGCATTAATCGCCGCAAGCGGTGCGGTAATGGTAATGGAGGCCGTACCGTTGTTGATAACCTGTGCTGCTGTGATGCCGCCAGGAACCGTTATATCCAATTGCAATGTACCGGCACCCAACGCACCGATTTTAGTGGAGAAGGTCACGGTCATATTCGCTGAACCCGCATCGGGATCGTTCAGCGATATGCCGGGCAGATTGACAGTGGAACCTGAAGCGGCCTCGAAGCCTGCGGGTAGACTATTAACAGGCGCATCATCTATAGCGATGACATGAATGGTGGTTGTGGCGATGGTGGAATCGAGGTCGCCGTCGTTAACAGTCACATCAATCAAGCGATCGACGGTACTTGGCATGTCATTGGTCGCAGCAAAGGTAATTGCATTAATGGCAGCGGCGTAATCGGCTTTGCTTGCTGAACCGGATAGGGTAATAGTACCGGTTGATGGGTTATAAGAGGAGGCGGTAATGCCTGTTGGCAGTGTACCGACTACCAGCACATCGCCTGTTTGTGGATTAGTCAACACAATGGTTGCTGATTCCATAGCGGTGTCATCAACGTCTGTCACCAGTACAGTAGGCACTGAGATTGACACACCCGCGCCGTTCTCGGTAAACGTAGGGGTAAAGCCTGTACCCGCTGGTGCGCCATTAAGATCCACGATGGGGGCATCGTTAACCGGTGTTACTGTCAGGGCAAGTGTCGCCGTTGTGGTAATAGTGCCATCAGACAGTGTGTAAGTGACGACTGGAAGCGTGCCGTTATAATCCAATACCGGCGTAAGTGTGTAGCTGCCGTCCGCGTTGATTTTTAGTGTACCCACATTGGTTATAGTCGCGGTAGCACCGGCGATAAACGTACCGAAACCTGGGATGGTAAATTGCGTAATGACTAAAGCAGGACTATCAACATCACTGTCATTTGACAGCAAGCCATCCGCTACTAGCACGTTGAGCGTAGTGTCTTCTGGTGTTGTACCGGTATCATTTTGTGCTATCGGCGCATCGTTGACTGGCGACACTGGGCCAAACGTGAGCGTGGCTGTTGCTGTTCCACCGGCATGATCCGTTATGGTGTAGGTCGCAACGGGCACTGGGCCGTTGTAATTTAAGTCTGGCGTGAAGGTGTAACTGCCATCGGCATTGATTTGCAGTGTGCCCACATTTGGAATCGTCGCCGTTGCATCTGCACCGTAAATTATCGTATCACCTGCGATAGTGAACTGGGTTACGTTGAGCGCCAGGCCATCAATATCGCTGTCATTTAGGAGTACATTACCCGTGGCCGGAATATCTTCAACCACAGCCTTAACGTCATTAACAGCAACGGGTGGATCATTGACCGGAATGATTGTGCCGGTTACGGTGGCTGTAGCTAAGCCTCCATGACCATCATCGATGGTATAGGTAAAGCTTATCGGCCCATTATAATTAGGCACAGGGGTAAAGCTTAGCGTGCCATCAGATTTAAGGGTAACGGTTCCATTGGTCACTGAAACAGTTGATTCAGTCGCACCTGGAGCTGGCGGGGGAATCAGTACATTGTTAATCTTGATGACAGTCAGAGTATCACCATCAGGATCACTATCATTGTTTTTAACGGGGATGACAACTGATGTGTCTTCATCAATAATAAATGTGTCATTCACTGCTATCGGCAAGCGGTCTATATGAATCAACGCCGTATCAAGATCAAACAACGGCCCACCTGCGCCAGTATTGCCAAAATCGTTGGTTATTACGGCAAATGATGCGAGGCCGGAGGCAGTCGCCAACGGTGTAAACAAAAGGCCATTGCTGGCGGCAAGTGTTGTATTGATAACCGAAAGCGGTGCGGTGATTTCAATGGTATCTGTGCCGTTACCGGTAATTTGTGCAGCAGTCAGGCCACCTAGCACGTTGGCCAATAATGTAAGTGTACCTTTTTCAACCCCCAGGGTGACTGTGACATCGGCAGTTCCTGCGTCAACATCTGCAATTGAAACACCGGTAATTGGCATCGGTGTGCCCACAACAGCATTATAATTAGCTGGCATGGTATTAACCGGTGCATCATTGACCGACGTTACTTCGCCAGTCACCCTTGCGGTTGCAGACGCATAAGCATCGGCAATGGTATAGTCAAATGTAGGTTGGCCATGGTAATTAAGATTAGGTGTAAATACCAGATTGCCATCAACATCAAGCGTTACTACGCCTCCTGTTACGGCAACTCCCGCATCACCAAATGCAATCGGGGTATTATCAACCTTAGTCACACCAAACGGTACGCCAGCAGGATCGCTGTCGTTACCCACTACAATAATCGTAACTGGCATGTCTTCGCTGGTTGTAAAGCTGTCGTCAACAGCAATCGGTGGCGGCATAACCGTACCATTCACGGTTGCGGCTGTTGTATCTGTACCATCGAAAATGGTGTAATCAAACGCTATCGGACCAAAGTATCCGAGCGTAGGCGTGAAAGTCAGTGTTCCATCGAGACCTAGCGTGACCGAGCCGTTAGTAACCGGCACTGATGTGCCACCGACAAATATATCAGTTGTATTGACTTTGGTGATGGTCAGATCAGCCCTAGGAGTTTCTATATCGCTGTCGTTGGCTTTTGCATCGATATTGACAGACGTGCTTATAAACGTAGTGAAGTTGTCGTTCACAGCCACCGGCAAATCGTTAACCGAAGTTACATTAAACGTAATGGTGTTGGGGCTTTGGTCTGTATTAACGCCACTTAAGGCTGTACCACCATCATCAATGACCTGGAAGGTAAAAGAAGACAGGCCGTTACCATTGCTATTAAGATCAGGCATCCAGCTCAAATTAGGGATGTCAGTCAGCGTAACTGACTGGCCTAGTGTTACTGATGTACCAGACAGCTTCAATATACCGGATGTTGGCAAGGTGGTAATGATGACAGACTGGAAACTGTTGGGGGTCGGTGCATCGAGCGGATCGGCAAAACCAAAATCCGTTACGGCGAAGTGATGGGCAGTATCTTCAAGGGTGGTAATAGTCTTGTCTGTACCAGCTGGCGCATCGTTAACTGAGGTAACAGTAATATTGATCGTTCCAGTATCTACCCCCCCTAGACCATCTTGTACTACGTAGTCAAAAATAGCAGGCCCGTTGTAGTTAGCGGTCGGATTAAAGGTGATAACACCTGCCGCATCTACCGTAACAGTACCGTGTGGCACGGTTATGGTTTGGATAGTGTTTGGTATAAGGTCAGTGCCGTTAATAGATTTAACGCTCAGTACATCGGCGTCCAGATCGGTATCGTTACCTAACAAGTTTAGAGGAATTGAGGTGGCTTCGTTGGTGGTGAAGGTATCATCAACCGCTACCGGTGGGTTATTGATGCCACGGAACTCAAGATCCCTAACAATCGGAACAGCGTTGCTGCCATCCGCATTCAGCAGTGTCGCTTTAGACAGATTAAAATTGGTGTCTGTAACATCAAGATTTTGGTCGTTGACATCAAAGCCATCGGAAACAGAACCACTTTCAACCACATCTTTCAGGCCATCCTGATCGGTATCAGCGGAAGCTAATATTGCTGCTGCGCTAACACCGTGCCCTGCTTCTGCCGTATCGGTCAGGCCATCATTGTCACTGTCGCTATCCAGGTAATCAACCTTGTCGATACCATCAGTATTAACAGATGTCAGACCAATACCACCGGCACTGCCCAAAGCACCAGTATCGTAAACATCATCTAAACCATCCTGATTAACATCAATAAAACCTGCACTTGGCATACCGGATGGTGCTATGTAACCCGCAGTGGTTTGTGCTTCTACGTTGTCGGTTATGCCATCGTTGTCGCTGTCGATGTCAAGTGCATCGATAAGGCCGTCGCTGTCCGAATCAGGCGGCAAGGTGTGTTCACCGAGATACAAGGTCATATACTCAGTGTCTGCACCAGTACCGAGTTTCTCGCGTGTAATGATGATAGTTTTATAGGCCGAACCGGCTGGCAATTTGATGAGAACAGGAACAAGATCTTGATTACCCGTATATGTCGCAATATTCGCGGGATCGAGCACAAATCCTGTTGGCGTTGCGGTTGCCGATTCCAGAGCGGTGTCTAGAATTGCTCCATTGGCATCAACGCCGCCGTATCCAGCATCTGGGTTAACTGCGTCCCAACCTGTATAATTTGTTTCGAGTGTTCCATCAGCCTTGATTGCGGTGATTGTTACTTTTGCATTATAAACTGTGAGATAGTCAGGGTAGATTCCCGAAATGCCGAAAACGGTATATTCATTGGCCACTCCGGCAGTTGTGTTGGTAAAATCCAGAGAAATTTGGTGCTCTACAGGGCTTGCCGCACCAGTTCCCGTGAAAATGGTTAAACCAGATGTTGGCCCTAAAAGCCCATCAGGAAAAGCTGCGTTGAATTCAGACTGGCCAACGAAAGTAGCAAGTTCTGGCGCGGTCGTCCCTTTGGGGAATCCAGCCCAAGGAACGTAAACACCGGGCGAATAGCTAAACGCAGTATTGATTGCAACTGTGCCACCTGTTGGCATTGGAACCGTGCCCGTTAGAGAACCTACAACCCAACCGGAGAAGTCCGCCAAGTCAAGCTTACCTGGCCGTTGTTCGGTTATATCCAGAATGCCGTCATTGTCATTATCGACATCGATGGTATTTATTATGCCATCCTGATCACTGTCACGATTTAACGTTACCGTAGCTATTGCCGTACCGCCATTACCATCGCTGATGGTGTAGTTAAACGTGGCCGTGTCTGCGATCGTACCTGGCGCATTTTGAAATGTCAGTGTGCCATCAGCATTTAGGCTAATGGTGCCACCTATAATAGCGACAGGACTAGCCACTGAAATAGTCGTCCCATTAATTTTTATCACATTTAACGGGTCATTTTGCGGATCGCTATCATTGCTCAAAACATTAAATGTATACGCCCCATTACCTGGCATTACATAGTTGTCGTTGACGGCAACCGGTGGTGGAACAATATTAAACTGCACGGTATTGGGTGAAGCATCAAGATCTATCCCCCCATTGGCCACACCACCGTCATCCTTAACCTGAAAAGTAAATGCACCCAGATTGTTACCAGATGCCCCCGCCGGTGTAAAGGTCAATAACGGAATTGATGCTACTGGAATAATCTGATTAGCCGTTACCGCTACATTATTAAGTTTTAAAACCCCATCGGCAGGTGCAGGTAAAGTAGGAATTTTAACACTTACAAACGCATTACCGTCAGTATCAGTAAAACCGAAATCACTGGCAGAAAAGGTATAAACATCACCCACTAAAACAGTTTTAGTCGTATCTGCACCTGCTGGCGTATCGTTAACCGCTAACACATGAATTGTTGAGATGGCCTCATTACTGGTCGTTCCATAAGTACTATTAGTCACTGAAACTTCTATGCTTCTAACCGTAGTGTTTATAGTATCTAAAGAATTAGAAAATGTAATAGCCTTAAGGGCAGTTTGGTAGTCCGTTACAGTAGCTGAGCCAGTCAAGGTCACTATTATTTTCCCATCGACCGATGTATCAATATTGGCACTAATATCAGGCGGCAATGTTCCTATGCTCAACACATCACCAGCCTGCTTATTGGTCAAAACTAGTTTAGCACCCCCAAGGTTACCGCCCAAGGCTGCGTGTTGGGTAATCAGGGCATCACTGTCCACAACGGAAATGGCTGAACCATTTTCAATGTAAGTAGCTTGATAGGCAGTCCCTGCCGCCGTTGAATTGTCTTGGTCCAGATCCAATGCCAATAAGTAAGTTGTGTTCTCAGTTGTAAAGGTCCGGTCACCATCACCATCGTTGGTAGTCCGGGCACCAAAGCCTGGCCCTAAACCAAAAGCTAAATTGTAGGTAACTTCAAAACTTTGGACATTCTTCCATGTAAACCCAGTTAACGATGTCACTTCGCCATTTTGATCTTGTGTCCCATCCGCGCGGATACTATTGGCCCCTACAGAAACACGGATATTTGTCGGATCATTAACCGTATAACTGGTTAACCCTTGAAGATTCGGAACAACAAACTCGCGGGTATTGGTGTTTCCACCGATACCATCAATATCGGCCATCCTGAAATCAATATCGCCGATTGTGTTCACGGGGTTGGCCGTCTTCAGAGTACCCTCCAAGAAAAACTCCCATTTCAACGTGACAGAACCGCCGCCCGTCCCTAAAAGAATACTAGGGTCATCACCCACAGTTTCAAAAGTATAGGTAGTTGTATTTACAGCTACAACGGTTGCACGCACATCAAGCAGCGCTGTACCCAGTGTCCCTGCCTTTTCCCATACCGCCTGCATTCCAATTTTGGTGGAGTCATAATAAGCAATGGGCAATGATGCACCATTTTTATCATACAACTTTGGGGCTACGCCTGTGGGTGCCGAAATTTTTACCGGTGCTAATACCCCTTCCCAGTTAGCCGCTTTAATAAAATCTGCGTTAATTAGGCCAATCCGTGTTTCCAACTCCCAATCACCACCAAAAGTTGTAGAGCCTGTCGCATCGTTAGATGCCGCAACATCAGCGCCCGTTAAATCAGAAATCGAACTAACAAATTGCTGACCTACCCAAGTTTGCGCCACATCGCAGCCATACAACAAAATATCGCCATTAGCTGTTAAAGACTGACCGATTTGCTCTAGCTGGCTGGAATATGCTGCTAAATTCGCATTATTTACAATTGTATTGCCTAAAAACAATTCGCCATCGTCACCGTGGCTGACAATTTGGATATTGTCGATACCCGTGCGGCCTTGCAAATAATCAGCAATCTGACTAACGCCGTCCTGGTTAGCATACAAATAAACAATTTCCGCCGAAAGATCAGTGGCGGCAACAATGGCCGCAGGATCGGCCACGCTGGTATCAATAAAGACAACAGAGGTTGGCGTGTGGGTTGCAGCGGTATCAACGCCTGAACGTCTAGCACTATCCAATTGTTGGTCTTCAACAGACACATCACGCACCCAGCTGCCCCGCGCACCCGTCATGGTATTAACATGTGAAAGCAAATTACTTTCTGAAGCAATATGCTCACCATGAAAAACAACATGAGCATCATCGGCCAAACCATCACCCCAATCAGCCATCACATTGGAAATAGCGTGGGTTGTTGCAGCGGCTAGCGGTGTGCTACCTAACCATTGCTCACCGTTTTCTATCCAGGGCACAATGTGCAGATTTTCAACCTCATGCCAGCCACCCAAAGCATCAGCAACTTGCTGAAAGCCATCTTCCATCGTATCCAAAACCACCAGACGACTTCCGACCGGCGGCTTGGCTAACAAAGCCATACCTTCATCAGAACGTGGATCAACAATAATCAACGTGTCTGAACTGGCCAAAGACTGGGTTGCCGCATAAGCGGCGTGATTAAATAAAACCGGCTTTTCAGCAGCTGATTTTTGTTCGTGTGGGTCTTTATCAAGCCCTAACGTTTCAAAGTTAAAATCAGTATGGCGAGTCACCTCATGCACATTGTCTTTTTGCACAATACTTTCATGGACAGCGTCATTCGCCGTAGCTACCAAGGCTCCGTCAAACAATAGCCGACTTTCCAGGGCTAAACGCAAAGAAGAAGTTGAAGATTTTTTATTAACTTTGGACTTGCGGCTAGAAGTATTTTTCATCGGCGTATAGTGTAGTAATCGGTTATTGAAAACAATTACAGTAACTGTAGATCAGCTTAGGAAATTTACTAGCACACTAGAAAAAAAATGTCAGTTTGTGACTTTTTTTGGCCTTAACGTTTAACCCAACGTAAAACTTGCCCCTCATCTAAATTAAACATTGTACAATCTCAACAACTGATTGACTGGAGAACACGATAATGGCCTTACACACTAAACCAGACACTGAAAGCGGCTACATGACCGAAACAGATTACTTGAGCAGTGAACTGAATTCTGAAGTTAAACGGGAATATATTGATGGCCGTATTTATGCGATGGGTGGAGCAAGCAACAATCACTCGCGGATAACAGGTAACGTTTTTGGTGAATTCAGGAATCACCTAAAAGGTAAGCCATGTGAGGCTTTTGCAGCGGATACCAAAGTTAAAGCCGGACAAAATTACTTCTATCCCGATGTTGTCGTAGATTGCAGCCAATCTTCTGGCGACGACTATTTCAGCAAAGCGCCGGTGATCATTGTTGAAGTGTTATCAAAATCCACCAAAAAACTTGACCTGACCACCAAGCTTATCCAATACATTAACCTGCCCTCTTTACAGGAGTATGTGCTGATTGAACAAGAATCCGCTTCTGTGCAGATTCTGCGTAGACGCAATCATTGGCAATCGGAATATTATTTTCTGGGTGACATCGTAACGTTTGACCCTATTGAATTAAAACTCAGCGTTGCAGCTATTTATGACCGCGTTGATAACAGCGATATGAATGAATTCAGACAGGCGCAACTTGAACTATAGACATTTGGGGCTCCCCATTACACCCATCCGCATCAGTTTTGCGCTGACATTAAATTCAAGCGGGCAGGTAACGGCAAGCAGCTTAAGTTTACCCAATACGCATTTTTAGCCGCCTGGGCAGAGACGCATAATGTTGCGTCTCTATTCTCCGGCACGCGCATTTCGCAACTTAAACATTAGCTGCGTATGCACCAACGGCTCTACCGTGCCATTTTCAATCTCCCTATCACGCTGTTTGGCCAACGCAATCGCTTCATCTTCTGGCATATCAGCATCAATAAGATATGGAGCTTCAAGGCTTTCCCATATCGTTTGTGCAAGCATCGCCCTATCGTGCGAACTTAACCTTAACGCTTCACTGGCAATTTGTTCAATACCCATAAATAAAATCCTCAAAATATACTTAAACGGTGGCCAAAAAAGTCTGCCCCTCCCTATTCAGCTTTTCCAATCAACAATATCCTGTTCTACTCGCCAGCAATCGACATCTGTTCAATCAAAATCGAACCCGTCTGCGTATTACCGCGACAATCCACATCATTACCCACAGCGACGATATGCTTAAACATATCCTTTAAATTACCGGCAATGGTAATTTCTTCCACCGGATATTGTATTTCGCCGTTTTCTACCCAAAAACCGCTGGCACCGCGTGAGTAATCACCGGTCATCATTTTTACGCCCTGCCCCCATCACCTCACCAATTTTTTCTGGCATTACAGTTACGTAGTAGTGTTAGTATTCAGGCGACTTTGACAAATCTTATAAAATACTTATAATTTACTGCATGAATATCATAGATTGGAAACCTAAAGCCACCAAACAATTACTCAAGTTACACCAGACCTTGCAAGCGACTATCCATAATGAAGTAGAAAATAAGCTGTCTATCTTCCCTTTGTGTCAAGGCGTTAAAAAACTGACCAATCATGATTATAGCTATCGTTTGCGAATAGGTAACTACCGTGTGTTTTTTGAGTTTGATGGTATTGTCAAAATTGTTAGCATTGAAG
>NZ_FUKJ01000003.1 GCF_900163745.1 Crenothrix polyspora | reverse complement strand
GAATAAAATTTGTCGGCTTTGCTAAGTCGACTGGTATCAACCATTTTCGGACAGCCTCCTAGCTCATTTGTGAGGATATGTCGATGTCGATGTCGGATTATATAATTTTAGCTTGTACAATTGGGGCATTATGCGCTGTTATGTGGGCGGATTTTAATAAAAGCTCCTCAATTTTTGGTAATTTGACATTGAATGTTATTGTTAGCATGACAATGCTAATGCTCCCTTTTATGTTGTACTATACCGAAATATCATTTTACTTATCTTTTGCTACATCGCTCGGCGCTTGCGTGGCAATTACTTTCTTTCCCGCCAACCGAACTTTATACATAGGAATTTTAATTATCAGCACATTTACCCTATCTTATTTCCTCGGACTATACGCTTTTATTTTTGTCATCTTAGCCCCAATTATTTTTGGATTGCACAAAATGACAGGCAAAATCCCTGCCTAACACGTCAAGTAGACACATTAATTGATATGCTACATCGAAGGCTTGCTATTCAACCTGCTCTTTACGTGTCATCCAAAACACCAGAAATGGCACAAGACAACCCACTACAATACAGGTCAATAAAATAATCCAGGTAGCATTTGTCCAACGTACCGGATAAACATCTTCTCTTATCGCTGCACTGATGCCCGGTATACTGGGAATATCGATATCACCACCGTCCACTTTTAATTGCGCTTTCATACCTTTCTCCATGTGCTGGGGTATCTCGCAATGCACCAGATAGGTTTTTTTCATACTGGGCACAATCAACGATGCGGTTAATTGGCCTTCACCGTAAAGCTCCAAATGAAACATGCCGTGCGGATACAAATAGCCGGGCAAGCCATGAATCATTAACTGATGCCGGATTTGATCGTCATTGATGAAGGTAATATTAATTTTGGCACAGGGTTTAACATTCCATTCCTGTTGGTCAAACGCGAACATTTTGCCATTGAACTTTGTCGCGTGTTTATGACCGGCACGGATGGTCAGATTAACATTTTCTGAAATTTTCGGACAATCCTTGGGCAGGTTGTTCTCGTTAGCGTTCATAATCATGCTTTTCTCGTCCATGTACATACCATCGTGATTCATGGTCATGGCCGATAGAGACGGTACGCTACCCAACAAAAGTGCGGCTATCGCCATTAAGGTATTTATGTTCATGATTTATTTTTTTGTTTATAAGCAACACTAATAAAAATAAGCAAGCCGATCAATAAGCCAACGACCAAACCGAACAACGCCAAGCGCACCATGCTGATTTCAAAAATACCCGCCTCGCCCAGTAAATGCGAAAACTCACCGGTATCCCACAGTGATTGCTGCTTGGAATAGAACTTTTTGTTAAACAGCTCCATGAGCGAGGCCTCGTGCATTTTTGGCATACCCTGTTCATCGACCAAGGGTTTATACGCCAGTATCGCCATGTTGCCGCCAGGCTCCATACCATCGCTGCTGGTAGCGGTTAGTACGTGATCGTGGAACATCCATAATCCGGGACCGTAACTGTGTAAGCCGTCGTTTTGCGATTGCAACTGCAAATCGATACGCTGTGCGGGCGCAATGTCAAACACATCGCGGGTGATTTGCAAACCGGCCGGTTGCTCAACGCCATCGTAAGCCGTAATCGTGGCCTTGTGGCCGTGGATGTGCAGCGCGACGGAAGAACGCTGAGCATTGGCAACCCGTAATTTTACGTTTTCATTATCGCCGACAACAACCAGACTATCGCGCAGCGTGTACGGAAATGAATGGCCGTTGAGCATGAAATAATTTTCAAAGGATTCGGTTATATTGTAGTCACGGGTCATTTTATTAGCGACCAACCTCGGATCGCCGTACTCCTGAACAATTTGCGTCAATTTTTTGTCCAGCGATTGATAGAACAGATCGTATTCCTGGGTAAACGCCTTTTTAGTCGCCACCGAACGATGACGCACCTGCCCTGCCCCCACGTTAAACGTTTGCACCCAGTTATTGGGCTGATTTTCCTCAATGACAAACATGCCACTCAAACCCATCAACATGTGCCGTGCGGTTTGTACATGGCAATGATAGAGCATGGTGCCGATATGGCGTGGCTGTATTTCGTAAACGTGGTTTTGGCCAGGGAAAACCGAATGCTCTTCCATGCCATCATTATCATCGCCTGTTGATGTCTGCCAGGGGTGATCGACCCCGTGCAAATGGATGGTGTGCGGCAAGTAATGGGTGTTTTCCAGCGTAATAGTGACTTTGTCGCCCTGCTCAACGCGAATAGTGGGCGATGGCGCACGCAATAAAGGGTTGGCGGCAAAGGTGGTAAAGCTTTTAACGCCCATGCCCTGTGATTTGGGCGCAAACACCCAAAGCGCGGGTTGTATGCCGGGCGCAATATCAAAAGTATTGATGAGATATTCACCGTCTGGGCTGCCACCATTCAATTCCATGATTTCCAGCTTGATGTTGATCACATCAGGATCACCGTCTTTATCGATGTCCTCACCCATCGTAACCGCATCCTGCGCCAGACGCGTTTGCATCAACGTTGCCATGGAAATGTTGTTAGTGCCTTTTACCGATGCGGCAACATCGTAAGGATTATCCGGTTCACACGCAAGCGAAGCTTCAATTTCCACCCCATCAATCACCTGCGCTTGTCGCCATTGCGGATTTTCATTTGAACAGGGTTTTTCCATATCGCTGGTATCTACCGAACCATTAGGCAAGGTAGCAGGTGGGATGACACCGGCTTTTTGTACAAAGCCAGGCATTAATTGCATAGCTGCAAAACTCAGCAAACAAAAAAATAAAATCAGTACAGCAAGAAGTTTTTTGGACATATTCCTGGATAAAAGTGGGGTAATCAAAACACTGGCTAACGAGGCACGCTTAGGATACGCCCGTAGTGACTACCGCTATGACGGGAGCGTAAAAGGTTTGTACTAGGGAGGTATTTGGCATCAATCGGCTTATTAATTAGCATAGCCTTGATGTTAAAGTAGTTGCCAAGGTTTATCAATGTTTACGTAGAAGCATACGCTAAACTTATGGGTCATCAACAGCAAGTCAACACAAAAACGCCAGCAAAAGCTGGCGTTTTTTATTCAATACCTGAAAAAAATGACCGCACTATTTATACCTGCAAGGCTTCTTGTCTATGTTTAAGTGTATAACCTGCCCCTGGAACAGCCGCCAAGCCAACTGATTACGGTAGAAAGTAAACCCTAAGTAACCGTTCCCAAAGTAAATTATTCACACGTTTTATAGGTAATATTACCTTTACAAACCCACTACACTTCTGTAAGCCTCCCTACTGCATAGTTTTTCGAACAAGCGGTAGATTGACGATACATCTATCTAACCCTTTGCTATTTAGGGGCCTGTATTGGCATGTAAGCCGCTGGCCGAACCTTCAACCACACAGGTCACTTTACCGGCACCATTGTTGGTACAATCAGGTGGGCCTGCAAGCCAGCCACCTAAATTGGTATAACTGGCACTCCAGGAAGAACCATTGTAACGCTTAACATACAAAGCACTATCTAAGCCCCTAACAGCACAAACAGCACCACCGCCACTGGTGGTAGCACAACTGGGCCCAAACGTCATCACCCCGCCCAAATTCTGATAAGCACTCCAGGTACTACCGTTATAGCGTCTGACATACAACGCACCATCATTACCTTTTACGCCACAAATCACTCTACCAGCCGTATTTGCCGTGCAACTGGGGTCGGAATGCATAACACCACCCAAGCTTTGGTAGCCACTCCAGGCACTGCCGTTAAACCGAGTAACGTACAACGCACTATCCGTACCTTTAACACCACAAATAACTGAACCGCCACCGGTATATGCACAACTCGGATTCGAATCAACCAAGCCACCTATGGTTTGATAACCACTCCAAGAACTGCCATTAAAAAACTGGGCGTGCAAACCACTGCCACCCCCTCTAACGACACAAATAACTTTACCTACGCCAGCACGAGTACAACTTGGATCGGAGGTAAGTAGCCCCCCCAAACTCTGATACCCCCCCCATGCACTGCCGTTAAACCAAATAACATGCAAAGCCTGGTCAGTCCCTTTAACACCACAAAGAACCTTGCCAGCCCCATCATTGGTACAACTTGGATTGGATTTGACGATGCCACCCAGCCTCTGATAACCACTCCAAACACTGCCATTAAAACGATTGGCATACAAGGCACTATCAGTTCCCCTAACTGCACAAATAACCTGTCCAGCGCTGCTGGTACAACTGGGTTCTGAGGTCACCACGCCGCCCAAGCTCTGGTAGCCACTCCACGCCGCCGCAGCTTGTGATGAATAGATAACTGACAGTGCCATAGTGGATAATAGCGAAGTTATAACTGATTTTATTGGAAAATTTTGTGTTTTCATAACCGATACCCCTTAAAAAATTAAGTTGAAACAGAAATCCTTACACTCACTACTCCTGTTAGTGAGTGTACCCAGAATCTAGGAAGATGCAACGGGATTATTCACTTTATTTTTAGGTAATATTACTTTTACATTAACAATGAACTCCCATACGCAGTACTTTGTTTCTGCAATAAAAACACGATTATTCAGCGATTTTAGGCTATGCCGCCTACGAGAAAAATAGGGCCTGCATCGACAAGCATCAGGACAAACTCCTAGCAATTCGCGTTACAAAGAGGAGTTGATAATCAAAGTAGCGCGGGAATTTGGCGAGAGTGAACTGGAGTTGCCTGATGGTTTTGTGGAAGAAGTTAAACGCTATATCAAGTATTGGCAGGGCTCGTCAAGAATGCCGCAGGCAATGGCGCGTTTTGAACAAAATAACTACGCACCTGATGTTATTGCAGCGTTAGAAAAAGAAAGTCTGCCCCTGCATTTTATGTTTCTGCCACTTCAAGAAAGTAATTACAATACCCAGGCGATCGGTCCTGAAACCCGTTTCGGTGTAGCTAAAGGGGCATGGCAGTTTCTGGCATCAACCGGTCAGGAATATGGACTTTCCGCCGGCCCGTTGGCAAATGTCAGGGAATATGATGAACAGGATGCGCGGTTTGATTTTAAAAAATCTACCAAGGCAGGTGCTAAGTATTTGAAGTATATTTACAGTACCGAAGCGCAGGCTTCAGGGTTGTTGGTCATGGCCGATTATAACTACGGCCATAACCGTGTGCGGAGCATGATTAAGAGAATGCCCGATAATCCCCGTGACAAGAATTTCTGGAAATTTATCCAGCGCTATCAAATACCGAAGGAGACTTATGATTATGTGTTTTATATCTTTGCGGCGGCAGTTATAGGTGAAGATCCGAAACATTTTGGCTTTACATTTAAGTCGCCATTGTTACATGCTCCCAAAGATCAAAGCGAGAAGGGGTAGTCGGCACCACTATCGGAAATCAATTTTTCATTTGGAATTCCTGTTCATTCGGGTGATGTCCAATGCATAAAAAATGGCTTATTCTGCTGTTGTGCCTGTTTGAATTGCTGGCTTGTACGTCACCTTCAAAGTATTTTGCTCAGGTTGCCGATACGTTTGGATTTTATGGCTTTTCGGTCAATACGGGTTTATTTGAACATCAGCTGTATGCTAATCAAGCGGTGATTCAATCTTCTTCTAACCAAAAATTACATATTTATTTAGATGGCGACGGCACACCCTGGGAACAACAGCGTTGGGTAGCTGACGATCCCACATCCAGAAATCCGTTGATATTAAAGCTCATGCATCAAGACAAATCTGCGGCCATTTTTTTGGGGCGGCCTTGTTATCATGGCTTTAGTAAAACAACAGCTTGCCATCCAAAATACTGGACATCCCACCGTTATTCTCAAGCGGTGGTGAATAGTTTGGTTGCTGCATTAAAAAAATGCTTAGCAAAATACCCGTTTAAACAACTGGTGTTGATTGGCTATAGTGGCGGTGGAACATTAGCCGCTTTAATTGCGCCGTATTTCCCAAAAGTGACAACGTTAGTTACGGTCGCGGCGAATTTGGATGTTGATGCCTGGAGTGATTATCATGGCTACAGTCCTTTAAATGAATCGTTAAATCCGGCAACGCTTGCTTTAAATGCTCGTATACGACAGATTCACCTAGCAGGTTTAGAAGATACTGTTGTGCCTGCGTGGATTATTAAAACTTATGCCGATAAACAAGTTAACGCAATTTATTTACCATTTGCGGATTTTAATCATCAGTGTTGTTGGGTTGATGCTTGGCCGAACATACTGTTAATGTTATAGCAATAAATCCAACTTCGAAAGCTGGGACACATAAGCGGAAGTAACATTACTTCCGCTTTTAGAAGCTTACCGGTGTTGGGTATTAAAAAGGCAGCTCAACTCTTACACCACCCGAAAAATTGTGGTTATTGATGTA